>DATHXE010000307.1:0-5206 GCA_035459845.1 Tepidisphaeraceae bacterium
CCGGCAGCTTCTGGACGATCTTGCGGATGTCGTAGATGAACCCCATGTCCATCATCTGGTCGGCCTCGTCGAGCACGAACGTCCGCACGTGCCGAAGGTCGACGAGCCCCTGGTTGATCAGGTCCAGCAGTCGGCCCGGCGTCGCGACGACCACGTCCACCCCGTGCCGCAGCGCCTTGACCTGCGGGTCCTGCGACACGCCCCCGAAGATGACGGCCACGCGCAGCGGCGTCCCGCGCCCGTACGTGCGGAACGATTCCTCGATCTGCCCGGCGAGCTCGCGCGTCGGCGACAGGATCAGCGCCCGCGTCTTGCGCGCGCTCTTGGAGATGAGCGATTCCCCGCCGCCGTCCGCCGCTTGCGGCCTAGCGACACCACCGCCGCCCTCGTGATGCCCCTCCAACACCGCGTGCGGCTCGACCGCCGGCGCGTGCCCGGCCGGCGCCGCCTTGCGGATCGACGGGTCCAGCAGTCGGTGGATGATCGGCAGCGCGAACGCCGCCGTCTTCCCCGTGCCCGTCTGCGCGATCCCCAGCACGTCCCGCCCCGCGAGCACGTGCGGGATCGCCTCGGCCTGGATCGGCGTCGGCGTCTCGTACCCCTCTTCCCTCAGCGTCTTCTGAATGTTCTCCGACAATGCGAGCTTCGAAAATCCCATAACTCAATCTCTTTCCCGGGTGCGATCCCAGCGCGCGCCACAACCGGCGCGACAATGAAAAGGACGTACTGAGCGGTCGCAGCGAAGGTGCACGCGGCCGCGCGGGTACGTCGAACCGGGCCCGATCGAAACGATCGAACCCGGTGCACCCGTGAGAGAAACCCCGCGCGGACGTCCCGCGCCGGCACCCCGAGTGCGTTTACAACTGTTTCGTGTCGATGCGGGCCACCGGAGCACGTCCGGGGCCACGCGGAAAGGTGGGAAGAGTCGCACGGACCAAACCAAGCCTAACCGGTCGCAGGCCCCCCGGCCGAAGCCGAAAACGCCCGCAACTCCAGCAGTTGTCCCCCTCACGTTACCACCGCTCATACGCTCTGTACAGCACGCGGTTCGGTTCCATCCGAGGGAGCCCAGCGACTCGTCGCGGGACGGAGACCGAATGATCCCGTCCTCGCAAGCACGCCCACTGCCCACTCCCCCCATCACCTCATCCCCCACCTCCCCTCCCCCTCACTCCCCCAACAACGGCACGCTCACTTCCACTTCCTTCCCGTTCCGCAACAGCTTCAGCGCCAGCTTGTCCCCCACCTTCCGCTCGAACCGGATCATCATCTGGAAATCCTGCGGCGTCCCCGTCAGCGGCTTGCCGTCGACCGCCACGATCACGTCGCCCAGCTTCACGCCCGCCCCGGCCGTCGCCTTCCCCTGCGGCTTGTTCTGGTTCATGAACTGCACGCGCAGCGGTTTGGTGCCGGCGGGCACTTTGTCCCCCAGCGCCACAATCTCCTTGTCGTTCAATACAGGCGCCCAGAACCCCGGCTCCGGCCGCACGCTCCACCGGCTCCCGCGCCACTTCCAATCGGTCTTCCGCCAGTCGCCGGTGAGCGCGACGGGCTTGGTCAGGCTCTGGCCGCCGCGGCTCACCGTTAGGTCGACCGTCGAGTCGCCCGCAGGCAGGTTGTGCAGCACCCACTGAAGGTCCGCGATCGACGTGACCGGCTGACCGGCCGCGTGCGTGATCTCGTCGCCGGCGAGGATGCCCGCCTTGGCCGCCGCGCCCTCCGCCTTCTCCACCTTCCGCCCGTCGTCCCGCACGATGTGCAGGCCCACGTTTTCCGGCAGCGGGTAGCGGTTCATCCGGTCCGCGCTCATCGTCCCTTCGGCCTGCCACTGCCGGTGCTGCGCGTCGTTGATCATGTGGCAGTGGATGCAGTTGTTCCGCGCGGTCACGCCCGCCAGCTTCTCCTTGTTCTCCATCCCCGGCATCTCCAGCCCCGTCCGCCAGGGCTTCTCGGCCCCGCGCTTGGCGGCCAGGCTCGCCTTCACCTTTTCGTAGTTCTTATGCAGCTCGAGCACGCGCTCCATCGTCTTGAGCAGCGACGCCGTCGAGTTGTACGCGTCGGGCCCCTCGGCCGACTGCGTGCCGTACCGCGCGTAGACCGTCCCGTCGGCGTTGATGAACATCCCCGCCCAGTTCAGGTCGTAGTCGAACTGGAACTGCGTCAGGTCTACCCCCTTCATCTCCACCTGCCGGAGCGACACGAACCGCTCCCGCGCGACCTTCTGCACCGCGTCGCTCCCCTTGGCCACCTCCGCGTCGAACCCGGCGCACGCCTTGCACGGCACGCACCGGAACGTCACGAAGATCGGCTTGTCTTCCTTGGCCGCCTTCGCCTTGGCGGCGCCCAGGTCGTTGTAGACCCAGAAGTCGGTCCCGAGCACGTTCAGGTCGTTGATCGCCACCCGCACCGCCTCGGCCGCCTGCGACCGCCCGCCGTTCTTCGGCGGCGCCGCCTCGTCCGCGCGCAGCGACACGACCACGCCGACCACCACCGACAACCCGAGCGACGCGACCAGCGCCAGGCGATTCTTCATGACCGGACTCCGAACCAGAGATTTGTTTGGCGGGCGCGCGGTGTCGCGCGTCGTCACCTTGTGTACGCCGGTCGACCCTGCCGGTTGCAATCCGATCGCGCCGTTTCCGGGTGCCATGCCCACGCGAGCCGCGATCGGTTCTGGCTCGCAATGACGCGTAGTCGGCTCGCGTGGGCATGCGCCAGCGGCGCTCGAACTCGGAAACGGTGGCCAAGGCATGCGGAATCGGAAGCGAAAGCCATTGGGGCATGCCCACGCCCCGCGAACGCGCGTCGATTCAAATGGCGCTGCATGGCGCGGTGCGAGGGCATGGCACCCGGACGGATCGGGCCGACCGTTTACGTCGACCGCCCGCGCGCGTACCCTCGCCCCCATGTCGTACGACTTCGCCCGAACCCGCGCCGCCATCACCCAGGGCGTCGCGACCGGCCTGCACATCGGCGCACAGCTCGCCGTCTTTCGCGACGGCCATTCCGTCCTGCACGAAGCCACCGGCCTCGCGCGCCCCGCCGTCCCCGAGATCGGCCAATCCGAACAGCCGATGACGCCCGACACGCTGGTCGTCTGGATGTCCGCCGGCAAGCCGATCACCGCCGTTGGGATCGCCCAGCTCTGGGAGCAGGGCCTGCTCGCCCTCGACGACCCGATCGCCAAGCACGTCCCCGAGTTCGCCCAGCACGGCAAGGACGCGATCACGATCCGCCACGCCCTCACGCACACGGCCCCCCTCCGCCTGGTCGACATCCGCTGGCCACTCGAGTCGTGGGAACAAGGCGTCGCCCGCGTCTGTGCCGCCCGCCCGGAGCCGCGGTTCATCCCGGGGCGCCACGCGGGTTACTCGATGCACGCAACCTGGTTCATGCTCGGGGAAATCATTCGGAGACTCGCGCCGTTGATGCCCGCGCGAACGGCGCAAGCCGGAGGCGAAAGCGACGCCGCGGATCCGTTCGACACCGAAGACGTCGCCGCCACCACCCTCGCGCGCCACTACCGCACCCACCTCTTCCTCCCCGCCGGCATGCCCGACTCCCACCTCGCCCTCTCCCCCGCACAACAGGCCCACTACGCCGACCGCCTGGCCATCATGCAGGTCACCGAGAAACACCCCGCCCCCCCCTTCCCCTACGGCACCGAAACCCCCAACGCCCTCGCCAACCCCCGCCCCAGCGGCGGCCTCCGCGGCCCCGTCCGCGAGCTCGCCCGATTCTACGAAAACGTAGCGGCGTCGATGTCCGGCCTTCAATCGGCAATCGGCAATGGGCAATCGGCAATCTCCTCCCCTCATCCCCTCACCTCCTCATCCCCTCATCTCCTTCTCCCGCAAACCACAGAAGCCCTCACCGCCCGCCACCGCGTCCACACCCCCGACAAGACCTTCGGCGCCATCATCGACTGGGGCCTGGGCTTCATCCTCAACTCCAACACCTACGGCAACCCCGCCACCCCCTACCAGTACGGCCCCCACGCCGGCCCCCGAACCTTCGGCCACTCCGGCAACCAGTCGTCCGTCGCGTTCCACGACCCGGACAATCGCGTCACCGTCGCCTGCGTCTTCAACGGCATGCCGGGCGAACAGAAACACCAGGCGCGAACGCGCGCGGTCCTGGACGCGATCTACGAAGACCTCGGGCTCGCGCAATGACGAATGTCGAAACTCGAAGAACGAATCAATGACGAGGGTCGAATGACCAGATTCGAAAAGAGAAGCCCGAACACGCCGTTCGGGCTTCGTCATTCGTCCTTCGGATTTGATTCGTTCTTCGAGTTTCGGACTTCGAACTTTCCCCCGTCACTCGTGCTTCGCCGCCCCGTTCCCCGCCGCGTGCTCGCCCGGCGGGAGCTTCTTGATGTTGTCGTCCGACAGTACCTCGCTCACGTACTGCTTGATCCGCTCGTCGTTCAGCAGTTGGCTCATCAGCACGCGCCGGTAGCTCGTCGCCCGCATCTGTTCCTTCAGGCTGTCCGTCCGCTCCTGCTTGAGCTTTTCGTTCTGGCTGTAGAGCGCTTCTTCCAGGGCCTCGTTTTCCAGCAGCAGGGCGTACATCGCGTCGTTCTTCTTCGACGACGTCGAGAACATCCCGCCCAGCCCGGCCGCCTTTTTCCGGTACTCCTCGACCCGGTGATTCAGCAGCCGCACCTGCTCGGTCAGCTTGTCGTTGTCGCCCTTGAGCGTGCTGATCTCCTGCTCGTAGAGCGTCTTGAACCCGCGCTGGGTCGTGAACAGCTCCTGCTCTTTCTTATCCAGCTGTCGCGACGCGCGCAGCGCCCCGAACATCCGCCCGATCCGGTACCCGATGAACAGCACCACCGCCGCGACGGCGCAGTACAGGACGATCTCGAGCGTCGGATATTGAGGCAGATGAGGCATAACGACACGACTCCCAACCACGCGGGGTGACGGCAAATCCTATGCTCAGCCATTGGCAAAGGACAAAGCACCTTACGGACGGCGCGAAAATTATCCAACAGCCCCGATCAGGCCCCCGAGGTCCTCAGTTCAAAGTTGAAAGTTCCAAGTCCGCCACAACTGAGAACTCGGAACTTTGAACTTTGAACTTTCACCTCACTCCCCCCACAGCTTCGCGATCCGCTCGATCAACCCCGGTTGCGTCGCGGGCCTGCGCACCTGCGCCGCCTTGACCGCCTCCAGCTCCCCTTGGGCCCGCGCCGCAG
>DATHXE010000308.1:0-1931 GCA_035459845.1 Tepidisphaeraceae bacterium
GCGTTCTCCGGCTTGAGCAACAGCCCCTTGGCCGACCCGTAGTGCGCCTTCAGAAACGCCTTGTTCACCTCTTCGACGACCGTGTACAGCCCGAGCAGTTGCTTCTCATACTTCCCCTCGACCGTCAGGTAGACCAGCGCGAACGTCGTCCGCGGCGCGGGCAGCCCCGCCTCGCGGAACAACTCGTACGACAGCGCCTCCCGCGCGAACGACGGGTCCAGCGCGTTGTTGTGCAGGTTCAGCGTCGTCAGGCCGTGAAACGCCTGGCCCTCGACGTACCGGTTGAAGTCGATCTTGAACGGCCGCTTGAGGATCTTCTCCGCCGACGTGTACGACGAGTTCCCCTTGAACCGCAGTCCGACGTCGGCGTACGTCTTCCCCGCCTCTTCCACCGTCGCGCGCACGTACGTGTACTCGAGCCCGAACGCGCTCCGCTTCTTGTCCTCCGGCGGCGCGGTCGGCTTGGAAAACAGATCCGAGAACATCCCCGGCCGGGCCGGCTGCATGTCCTCCCACCCCTGGCCCGTCACCTTGAGGTGCATCGTCCGCAGCGCCGTCGTCTCGAAGAACGCCGCCGGCGCAGGGTCGACCGGCTTCTCTTTGGCGAGGGCATTCGTGCAAATCAGGGTCAGTGCGAGAACGGATGAAAGGCGGTTCATCATCAGGAAGTGTACCCGCCGGACATTCCGGCAGTTACACCAAACACGCCCGTCACTCCCCATCTCCCCACCCCCTCATCCCCTCATCCCCTCACCTCTTGCACCCTTCCCCCGCTCCCCATCATCGACTCCACGCACAGCAGCACCAGCACCACGCACAGGGGCATCGCCCACCGCGGCTGCGGCTCGGTCACCGTGTTCTTCTGCGAGAAAAATGTGCCCACCGACGGCGCAACGAAGTGCGTCTCGGTCGGCGGCAGGATCAGCCGCGCGTCCCGGTACGTCAGGTCCGCCTCCGCCCCCGGGTACTGCACGTTCGTCAGCGCCACGACCTTGCCCGACCCGTCCACCCACTTGTAGATGCCCGGAGATACCACTCGGTCGAACGCGTACCGCCGATCCGCGCCCGTCGGTTTCACCACGTACGTCGCCGGCTCGGGCGACTGCACCGTCAGATCCCCCAACGCCGCGTACCGAGGTCCCGCCAGTACGAGCGGGTTGCCCAATTCCACGTTCTGCACGTCCCGCTGCGCCGCCGGCCGCAGCGCCGTCCGTACCATCAGCGGCAGAAACAGCGGGTGCGTCGGCAGGTTCGTAAACCGCGGGTCTGGCAGGGTCGCCAGCGTGAACACCGTCCCGCCACCGACTTTCTTCCTCGCCAGGAGCGGGTACGTCCGCGCACCGGGTCCGGGATTCGCCGCCGCCATGCTCAACACAACCCGCCCGTCCCGCCCGTCCGGCTGCGCAAGAGGGACGAACCGCCGCACGACGATCCCGCCGACGTCGAATTTCTTATCCGTCAGCCCGCGGAGCAACGGGTCGTCGCCCGCAGCCGCGCGATACGCCCCGACCGCCGGGGGCGTCATCGCAGGCGCGCAGGGCAGTAACTCCAACAGCACGGCGCGCCGGTCCGGCGAAAGTCCGGCGAATGAGTCCTCCATCCCCGGCTGAAGGCACATCAGCAGTGTCCCCCCGCCGCGCACGAAATCTCGCAACTGCGTCGCCTGCGCGGCCTCGGGCCACTGCGTCAGCACGACCGCCGCCGCCGTCTCGTTGCCGGTCAGATTCGGGCTCCGCTTCAACGCCAACGGCCACTCGCGCGCCGCCCCGTCCGTCGGGTCCAGCGCCAGCCGCAAGAACCGCCCCGCCGCCGTCTGCGTCGTTTCGAGCAGCGTGACCGCCTGCCGCGGCGGGACCTCGATCAACTGCACCCGCTCGTCGTCCCACGGCAGGTTGTCCGTCGCCTGCAGCGCCCCCCGCACCAGCATGAAT
>DATHXE010000309.1:0-13433 GCA_035459845.1 Tepidisphaeraceae bacterium
CGCACGAGTTTCCGCACCTGAATCCGAACTGGGATGACGTGCTGATCGAGGGGGAGGTGTTTACGGCGGAGCCGGGGGAGTATGGGGAGGGGTTGGGCGGGGGGATTCGGTTGGAGAATCAGTATTTGGTGACGGCGAACGGGGTGGAGAATCTCGTGGGGGCACCACTGGATTTGTAGGGTGGGCACTGCCCACCGTTCGCGCGCATGGCGTCGGTTGTGAACGACGCGCGCGAGCCCGCTAACCCGCAAGCGGGTGTGCTGCGCACACGGGTACGATCACTCCGCGCTCGCGCCCACCTCGTGCCGCATGCGCGTGTCGGCGGGCGCGACGGAGACGATCGTCACCTGCTCGTTCTTCTGCAGGTCCGTCAGGGTCTGCTTGCCCATGACGGCGCGAAGGCGCACGCGGTTGGCTTCGCCATCCCCGTCGGCCTCGGCCGTGACGAACTCCCGGCCGATCACGCGCGTGTGGCCCTCGATGTGCGAGAGCAGCTTGCCCGCGGCAACGTCGGCCTCCAGCGTCACTTCGAACTGCGTCCCGCGGAGGTGGCGGTAGACGGACTCCTGGAGCTTCTCCAGCCCCGCGCCGGTGCGGGCGCTGATCGGGATCGCGCCGGGGTAGAGCGTTCGCCAGAACGGGTAGTTCTGTTCGCCCTCGGGGGTGTCGATCTTGTTCAGGAGCAGGATCTCGGGCTTGCCCTTGACGCCGATCTCCTCGAGCACTTGGTGGACGGACTTGAACTGCTGCTCGGCGTGCGGGTGGCCGACGTCCAGCACGTGGAGAAGCAGGTCGGCGTGCACGGCCTCTTCGAGCGTGGCTTTGAAGCTCGCGACGAGGTTGTGCGGCAAATCGCGCACGAACCCGACGGTGTCGGAGAGCAGGACCTCGGTCCCGCGCTCGAGCCGCCAGGCGCGGGTCTTCGTGTCGAGGGTGGCGAAGAGCTTGTCGTCGGCGTACGTGCCGGCGGCGGTGAGCGTGTTGAAGAGGGTGCTCTTGCCGGCGTTGGTGTAGCCGACGACGCAGACGGTGAAGTGTTCCTTGTTGCGCTTCTCGACCAGGCGCGTCTTGCGCTCCTGGATGTGGCTGATCTCGTCCTTGAGCATGCTGACGCGCTTGCGGACGAGCCGGCGGTCGGTCTCGAGCTGCGTTTCGCCCGGGCCGCGGGCGCCGATGCCCATACCGGCACCGCTGCCGGCGATGCGCTCGAGGTGGCCCCACATCTTCATGAGGCGCGGGAACGTGTACTGGAGCTGGGCGAGCTCGACCTGGAGCTTGGCCTCGTAGGTTTGCGCGCGGGTGGCGAAGATGTCGAGGATCAGCTCGCTGCGGTCGATGATCTTGACGCCGGTGCCGTAGGCCGAGTCGAGGTGCTTGTTGATCATGCGCTCGAGCGCGCCGATCTGCCCGGGCGAGAGGTCGTTGTCGAAGACGACGACGTTGGCCTTGGCCTTCCCGGCGAGGTCGGCGATCTCCTCGACCTTGCCCGAGCCGATGTAGGTGCCGGCGTCGACCTTCTGGCGCTTCTGCATGACCGTGCCGACGACCTTGCCGCCGGCGGTCTTGATGAGCGAGGCGAGCTCGCCCAGCGGGTCGCGCGGGTCGGCGGTGGAATCGGGCAGAATGACCCCGACGAGGATCGCCTTTTCCTGCTTGACGGAGAGTTCGGTTCGCTTCAGGTCTGACAAAGAGGGTCACCTTCTACTAGAGGGGCGTCGGGCGTGCGACGTGTGAGCCGCATCATACCAAATAGGCCCGGTTGGGCACGCGAGGTACGACGAAGAGTTATACGTCTGACAGGGTGGTTTGGTCCGCGCGATTGCGGCGTAGGACATGGGTCACCGCAGGTGATCAAGCCGCGCCGGGGGTTAGACGACCTTGAACGGATCGCGGTCGACGGTGCTCAAGACGAACTGCGCCGCCGAGACGCGTTTCGCGAGCGTGTCGCGGACGCGGGTGAGCGTGACGCGTTCGCTGTTCGAGTGCAGGGTCGCGACGACCGTGCAGCCGCGTTTGGCGGCGGCGAGGGCGTCGTGGTGGGGGATTTCGCCGGTGAGGTAGAGCTGGGCGCCTTGGGCGAGGGCGTCGGGGAGGTGTTCTTTACCGCCACCGGCCAGGACGGCGGCGCGGGAGACGGTCTGATCGGTGGGGCCCGAGACCAGCACGTGCGACAAGCCCAGCCCGGCCTTGATGCGGTCGATGAGGACGGGGACGGGCGTCGGGTCCATCTTGCCGATGCGGCCCTGGCCGACCTTTTCGAGCGGGGCGGCGAGTTGCACCAAGTCGAACGCGGGCTCTTCGTAGGGGTGGGATTGGCGGAGCGCGTGAAGGGCGTCGGCGACGCGGTCGACGGGGCAAACGAGTTCGAGCTTGATTTCGGCGGTGCGCTCGAAGACGCCGGCCTTACCGACCGTCGGGTTCGACGTCGGGTCGCCCTGGAAGGTGCCGGTCCCGTGCGTGCGGAAGCTGCACCGCGTGTAGTGGCCGATACGACCCGCGCCGGCGGCGAACATGGCCTCGCTGACGGCTTCCAGGTGCTGCTCGGGCACGAACGTGACGAGCTTGAGGTTCTGTTCGAGCGGCTGGACGAGTCGCAGAGGCTGGCGTTCCTTGAGGCCCAGGAGGTCGCCGAGCACGTCGTTCGTCCCGCCCTCGGCAACGTCCAAGGCCGTGTGCGGGGAGTAGATAGCCATCCCCCGGCGGATGGCCTCGAAGAGCGGGTCGGGGGCGATCAGGTTCTTGATGGCCTTGAACAGCGGCGGGTGGTACGCGATGACCAGCTCGCTGCCCAGGGCGCGCGCCTCGTGTTCGACTTCGGGCGTGAGGTCGATCGCCAGCAGAACCTTGGTGATCGTCTGGCCCGGGTCGCCGACGATCAGGCCGACGTTGTCCCAGGATTCGGCGAAGCGCGTCGGGGCGATGTCATCGAGGACGGGGAGGAGGTCGCGGAGGAACATGCGATTGAACCACGAAGGACACGAAGGGCACGAAAGGAATCAGCCACGGATCGTCATAGATTAACGCGGATGGTCAAAGCGGAGGACGTGACAATTACGGTGCCCGTGTTCCGCGGTGAGCCACGCGTCGCGCCATCTTGAAGAGTTCTTTCGTGCTTTTCGTGCCCTTCGTGGTTCAGTTCTTCTCTGCGAACAGCTGCATGATCGTCTCGGTGACCGGGCCCGGGACTGGGGTGAACTTGTGTTGTTCGACCGCGGCGACGGGCATGATCTGCATGATGCTGTTGGTCAGGAAGACCTCCTGAGCGGCGAGCAGTTGGTCGACCGCGACGGCCTGGATGCGGAGGGGGATCTGGTTTGCCAATGCCAGCTCGATGACGGCCTGGCGGGTGACGCCGGGGAGGACGTTGGAGCGCTTGTAAGGCGCGTCCTTGCCGATGAGCGGGTCGCGGAGCTCGTCGTTGGTGGGGGGCGTGATCAGCGTGCCGCCCGCGACCAGGAACACGTTCGAGATGCTGCCGGACTGGAGGTAGTTGTGGACGTTGAACCACAGGGCCTCGCCGGCGCCGCGCTTGGCGGCCTGGCGCATGGAGGTGAGCCGCGAGAGGTAGTTGAGCGTCTTGTGGCCGGCCTGGACGTCGTAGGGGTTGAGCTTCTGCTCGTCCTCGAGGACGACGGTCATGCCGTTGGCGTAGTAGCTGGCCGGGTAGGGCTGGAGCTCGGATGCGGTGACGAAGCAGTTGGGCGTGAGCACCATCCCGTGCAGCGGGTCCTGCTGGGCCTGGCCGCGGGTGACGGTGGCGCGGAGCCGGGCGTCGCGGAGCTTGTTCTCGCTCAGGACCTGGTCGACGGCGGAGGCGAGGTCGGCGTCCGAGAATTGCAGGGGGATGAAGAGTGCGTCGCAGGATTGGCGGAGGCGGCGGAGGTGGTGCTCGAGGCGGAAGACTCGGCCGTCGCGGGCCCGCATGGTGGTGAAGACGCCGGCGGCGTGCAAAAGCCCCGTGTCGCGCAGGGAAACCTGCGCCCCGTCCTCATCGACCATTTGTCCGTTGAACCACGCGGTAGGCATAGTCGGGCGATGATACGCAATGGCGATGCGTTGCCCAACCCGACCGCGCGGGATTGCGAGGCGCCGACGGCTAGGACCCGCCGAACACGCAAGCGCCGATCAACCAGATCAGCCGAAACGTCCGCCGTACCTTTGTGGCCATGGCCGTCTTCGCCTCCGCGCGAGTTCCCGAGGCCGTCCTGGCCTCGCGGGCTCGACTATATCGCGCGAAGAATTGAAAGGGTGACACGTACCGGTTTTCGTGACAGCGCGTCGGACGTTGCGGGTGCGATTTTCTTCCGCCGGCCGCGGCAGATTGCCCAACCGCCGGTCGCCGATCGTCGTATCATTCCTATCGCCCGACGTATCGTGAGCGGCAGGAGGATGTGATGGCCGTTACGTTGCCTATTTCGCCCGAAAAACAGAGACTGAACAGCCTTAAGGACATGCTCCACCAATTTTCCGCACCGGCCGCGGAAGAGTTGATCGAACGGAAGGCGGACGGGGCCGTGCAGTGTTTCGCGTGCGGTCACCGGTGCGTGGTGAAGCCGGGGAGGGATGGCGTCTGTCGGGTTCGGTTCAATGAGGACGGTAAGCTCCTCGTCCCCTGGGGGTACGCGGCGGGCGTGGCCTGCGACCCGATCGAGAAGAAGCCGTTCTTCCACGTCCTGCCGGGGTCGGACGCACTGACGTTCGGCATGCTCGGGTGCGACTTCCACTGCGGGTATTGCCAGAACTGGGTCACCAGCCAGATGCTTCGGGATCCGGATGCGGTGGCGCCGCCCAAGTTCGTGGAGCCCGAGACGCTGGCGGATCTGGCGGTGCGGAACGGCGCGCCGGTGGTCGCGTCGAGTTACAACGAGCCGCTGATCACGAGCGAGTGGGCGATGGCCGTGTTCAAGGCCGCCCGGGCGCGCGGGCTGCGGTGCGCGTACATTTCGAACGGGAACGGCACGCCGCAGGTGCTGGACTACATCCGCCCATACGTCGATGCGTACAAGGTGGACCTGAAGACGTTCTCGGACAAGAACTATCGCCAGCTCGGCGGGGTGCTGGAGAACGTGACGACGACGATCCGGATGCTCAAGGAGCGCGACTTCTGGGTGGAGATCGTCACGCTCGTCGTCCCCGGCTTTTCCGACGACACCGACGACCTGAAGCGGATGGCCGAGTTCCTGGCGTCCGTCGACCCGCTCATGCCCTGGCACATGACGGCGTTCCATCCCGATTACAAGTTCGACCGGCAGAACGGGTTCCGAAACACGACCACGGACGACCTCTTCAAGGTCGTCGAGATCGCCCAGAACGCCGGCCTTAAGTACATCTATCCCGGTAACCTGCCCGGGCACGTCGGAGAGTGGGAGAACACCCGTTGCCACCACTGTCATGCGACGGTGATTGAGCGGCGGGGGTTTCTGGTGACGCGCAACCGCGTAGGCCCGGACGGCCTCTGCCCGGATTGCCGTAAGGCGCTACCGGGCATCTGGGGGAAGGCGAGCGGGCACGGGGACGGCCTGGTGCACCCGGTGCTCTGATAACGTCCGTCAGTTCCGGTCGAAGTCGACCCAGAGGCCGGTCGCGTTGTCGTCGGGGAAGGCTGACAGGAAGTAGGCGTCGGCGGCGGGAGTGTAAGGCCCGGCGGCCTCGGCCTTCTTGAGGTTGTCGATGAACACGCTTTTGTCGACCCAGTGCGCGTCGCCGCCCGCGTAGAGGATGTTGGCCCCCTTGGCGTGGCGCGAATCCAAGGTCGCGACCGTCTGCGGGGAGTCGCCGAACATCGCGAGGTTTTTCAACTGCGCCAACCGGGGGAGTTTGCCGAGGGCGACGGAGCCGGTGCTCGGCCAGCGGGTCGTCGGGCGGCACCCGTAGCCGGAGCGGATCAGGCCGAACGGGATCGGGCCCGGCTGCCCCGGCGGCACACGATTCGCCGGATCGTCGAACGTAAACCCCGGGTTGGTCTCGGCCGGGCAGAAGAACGGGGCGGGCAGGACCTCGGGGTCCGCGGCGAATAGCAGGCCGAACGCCTGTGCGTTGCGCGGGGTTGCAGAGTCGACCCAGTTGTAGTTCGAGGCCTTCACGTCCTTGAATCCGATCGGCACTTGGCCGCGGTTGCTCATCGAAAAGAGGACGAAATACGCGTGCACCTGGCGCAGGTTGCTGAGGCACTTCACCCGGTTCGCCTGCTCCCGAGCGCGGGAGAGGGCTGGCAGCAGGATGCTGATGAGCAGGGCGATGATGCCGATCACGACCAGCAGTTCGACGAGCGTGAACGCCGGGCGATTTCGCGCGACGGATGTTCGAGCAGGTCTTGGCATGGCGAGCGTAATCCTGTGTCGCGCGCCGGTTCGCGACCGACGCGCGGACCGTGGCGCCGCCGGCACCCGGGCCGCGTGTACCCGGGAATTGTGATGTGCGTTCGGAACGGGGGCTTGTCCGTTTGCGCAGAACTCTTGTCGAATCGCGCAGCCGGATGGGATGCGGCAGCGTGAAAACGAACGGAGCACGAGAACTGGCGCGCGATGCGCCGTGTCTCGTGCTCCGTTGTCGTTTGCGATCGTCGGTCGTCTACCCGTTCGTGCGGCGGGGGACGCCGGTCTTGTTGAACCCGCCGTAGGTCTGGTTGTGGCCCTTGCTCTGGTTGAGGAACGACGGCCCGCCGGACTTCTTGGCGCCGCCGGTCGTGCCGAAGATGCCCAGGCCCGCGGGCTTGGGCTTGGCGAGCTGTTCCTTCATGTTTTTGAACGCGGCGGACTCGGGCTTGGCCTCACCGGACTGCGCGTGCGGCGTTGCGGCGGAGCCGAGCACGGCTTTGTTCAGGAGCGCCTTCGCGGCCGCCTCGGCCGCGAGCAGGGGTGTGGCTTCGGGCTGTGACGAATCACCGGCGGATGACTTCTTTGCCGCGGGAGCGGGCTTCTTCGTGGCAGTGGGCGCGGCCGCCTTGGCCGCGGCTGCCGCTGGCTTTGCCTCGGCCGCCTTTGCGCCGGCCTTGGACTTCGGCTCGGCCGGCTTGCCAGTCGCCCCCTCGACGGCGGCGGCGCTGATGCCCTTCACCGGGGCCGCGGCCTTCTTGGCGCCGGCTTTAGTCTCGGCCTTGTCGTCCGTGGCGGCGGCCTTGGTCGCCTTGGCCGGGGCCTTCGCCTTGGGGGTCGCTTCCGCGTCTTGTTCGGTCTTCTTCTTTGCCATGATCGTGGAGTCCTTTTCGCGTTCTATTCTAGCCTCTGTCGGGTGACGAGTGGAAGGGTACCCGGACGAGGGCCGGCGTGCGAACCCAGGTGCGCGCGGGAGTGCCTACGAGAACCTGAGGCGGCGGGGGTGCGAGTAGACGTTCATCCGGCCCTCGCGGAGGAAGCCGATGAGGGTCTGGCCGCTCTCGCGGGCGAAGTCGGCGGCGAGGCTGGTGGGGGCGGAGACGCCGGCGACGAGCGGGATGCCGGCCGCGAGGGCCTTTTGGACGATCTCGAAGGACGTGCGGCCGGAGACGAGCAGGACGTGGCGGTCGAGCGGCCACGCGCCCGCGAGCAGGCGGTGGCCGATCACCTTGTCGACGGCGTTGTGGCGGCCGACGTCTTCGCGGAGGACGACGAGTTGGCCGGCGGTGTCGAACAGGGCGGCGGCGTGGAGACCGCCGGTGCGGTCGAACGTCGCCTGCAGGTCGCGCATGACCGCGGGGAGGGCGGCGATCGTCGAGGCGGGGATCGTCCAGTCGGCGGTGACGGGCGGGAGCCGGGTGCGGATCGCGTCGACGGTGGCGCGGCCGCACAGGCCGCAGCTCGAGCTGGCGAAAACGTGACGGGTAAGGGCGGCGAGGTCGACGGCGACGTCGGGCGCGAGCAGGACGTCGACCACGTTGCCCGCCTCGTTCCGCGCGCAGGGCGTGACGCGCAGGACGTCGGCCGGTCGGCGGACGAGCCCCTCGCCCGCGAGAAACCCGGCGGCGAGCTCATCATCATGGCCGGGGGTGCGCATCGTCACGCTGATTCCCCGGCCGCGCACGCGGATCTCCAGCGGCTCCTCGGTGGCGAGGAGGTCGTCGGCATCGATCGGGTCGGAGGAAGCCTCCCACCGCGTCACGCGCGTGAGGCGGGCGGGGGTGGGGTCGTCGTCGACGGGCATCAGCGGGATTAATGACCGGACGGGAGGGGGAGTCAAACGCTCGGACGAACAGCGCCTAAACTGCGGTAATGCCCACGCGCCTCACCGACCTGCCATGGCAAGCCGATTTCGTCTCCCGCTTTCCCGGCGACCCGGAGCGGCGGAACTTCGTGCGGCGTGTGTCGCAGGTGTTGTACTCGGAGACGGCGCCGACGCCGGTGCGGGCGCCGAAGTTGATCGGATGGGCGGCGCGGTTTGCGGAGGCACTGGGGATCGAACGTCCGGCGGAGGAGGGGAATGCGGACGTGGAGCTGCTGGCGGGGAACCGGGTGCTGCCGGGGATGCGGCCGTACGCGGCGCGGTACGGGGGACACCAGTTCGGGCAGTGGGCGGGACAACTGGGGGACGGGCGGGCGATCACGCTGGGGGAGGCGACCTTCCCGGGGCGCGGGCGGCTGGAGTTCCAGCTCAAGGGCCCGGGGCGGACGCCGTACTCGCGGCACGCGGACGGGCGCGCGGTGCTGCGGTCTTCGCTGCGCGAGTTCCTGTGTTCGGAGGCGATGCACTTCCTCGGCGTCCCGACGACGCGCGCGCTGTCGCTGGTGAGCACGGGCGAGCCGGTGATGCGCGACATGTTCTACGACGGCCACCCCGCGCCCGAGCCGGGGGCGATCGTGTGTCGGGTGGCGCCGAGCTTCGTGCGGTTCGGGAACTTCGAGGTCCTGACGGCCGCGGGGGAGCATGATCTGCTCAGGCATCTCGCGGACTTCGTGATCGCGGATTACTTCCCCGCGCTGGATCTGCGCGACCCGGACGTGTACGGGCAGTGGCTCGACGAGGTCGCCCGGCGGACGGCGGTGATGGTCGCGCACTGGCAGCGCGTCGGGTTCGTGCACGGCGTGATGAACACGGACAACATGTCGATCCTCGGGCTGACGATCGATTACGGCCCGTACGGGTGGCTCGAGCCGTTCGACCCGGGGTGGACGCCGAACACGACGGACGCGGGGATGCGGCGGTACCGGTTCGGCGGGCAGCCGGCGGTCGCAATGTGGAACTTGGGGCGGCTGGGGGCGGCGCTGATGCCGCTGATCGGCGACGAGGAGCGCGTCTACCGGAGTTTGAGCGCCTACCAGCAGGCGTTCGCAGACGAGTACGGGCGGGTGCTGGCGGGGAAACTGGGCGTGTCGGACGTCGACTCGGACGAGGGGCAGGAACTGGTCGAGTCGATGCAGGAGTTGCTCCAGGCGGCGGAGACGGACTACACGATCTTTTTCCGCGGGCTTTCGGGGTGGGCGGCGAAGGCGGAGCCTGCGCGGCTGTTAGAGCACGTGTCGCCGGCGTTCTATGCCGAGTTGCCGGACGAGCTGCGCGCGCGGTGGGGCGGGTGGGCCGAGCGGTACGTTCGACGTGTCTCGCGCGAGGCTGCGACGGACGCGGAGCGGACGGCGGCGATGGAGCGGGTGAACCCGAAGTACGTGCCGCGGAATTATCTGGCGCAGATCGCGATCGACGCGGCGGAGAGGGGGGACATGAGTGTGCTGGAACGGTTGATGCGCGTGCTGGAGCGACCGTACGACGAACAGTCGGGGGAAGAGGATCTGGCGGCGCGGCGGCCGGAGTGGGCGCGGTCGCGGGCGGGGTGCTCGGCGCTGTCGTGCTCGTCGTGATCAGTGGCTCAACATTCCGATGTTGGGGGGCGGCGCGGACCGGCCCATGGCGAAGTCGCGCCCCCCGGTATTGCAGCGCTTCTCCTCAACATCGGAATGTTGAGCTACTTGTACCTTGCCGGGTCCGTCACGCCCGCCTCCGCGAACCCCTTCAGGCGCAGGAGGCAGGCGTCGCAGTGCCCGCACGCCGCGCCGTCGGGCGCGGGGTCGTAACAGGTCGTGGTGAGCTCGAGCGGGGCCTTGAGCTCGATCGCGGTGCGGATGATCTGCGCCTTGGTCATCGAGATCAGGGGCGTGTGGATGGTGAGGCGGTGGCCCTCGACGCCGGCGCGGGTGGCGAGGTTGGCCATGGCCTCGTACGCGCGGATGTACTCGGGGCGGCAGTCGGGGTAGCCGGAGAAGTCGAGGGCGTTGACGCCGATGAAGATGTCGGCGGCGTCGGTGGTCTCGGCGAAGGCGAGGGCGAACGAGAGGAAGATGGTGTTGCGTGCCGGGACGTAGGTGAGCGGGACGCCGACCTCCATCTGGCTGATCGGGCGGTCCTTCTCGACGGGCAGGTCGGACGTGAGCGAGGAGCCGCCGAACGCGCGGAGGTCGATGTCGGCGACGACGTGCCGTTTTACTCCGTAATGCGCCGCGACGCGCCGGGCGGCGTCGATCTCGACGGAGTGGCGCTGGCCGTAGCGGAAGGTGAGGCAGTGGGGTGAGAAGCCCTGGGAGAGCGCGACGGCGAGGGCGGTGGTGGAATCGAGGCCACCGGAGAGGAGGACGACGGCAGGCGGCATGCCACGGACTGTCCGGTGCGCGGGTGCGGTTGTCAACGGCGTTGTGGGGCGCTTCAACAGGCAGCTGCAACGCAACGCGTTGCTGACGCGCTGACGCACGGCGCGTGCCCCCCGGGTCGCTGCGCGTCAGCAGGTCGTTGACCTGCAGCTACCGGGGAATCGAGGACGTTCAG
The DNA here is from genome assembly GCA_035459845.1 of Tepidisphaeraceae bacterium. GTDB lineage: Bacteria > Planctomycetota > Phycisphaerae > Tepidisphaerales > Tepidisphaeraceae > DASPKW01. The sequence continues at coordinate 10,726 of DATHXE010000309.1, forward strand.
GCGCTGCGCCGCGCGAACTTCCCGACGATTTCCATCGTCTCCTTCTGGCGCTTGAGGACGAACTCGCGCGCCTTGGTCGCCTTCGCCTTCGCCGCCGCAGGGTCCTTGGCCATCGCGACGATGGCCGGCACGATCCCGGGGATTTGCGCCTCGTCGTCGAGGTCGAAGAGCCAGTCGGACAGGCCGATGTCGCGCCACATGGTGCCCTTGCTCGTCTGCTGCTTGAACCGGCAGACGATCGCGGGCACGCCGTGGCCGATGCACATGATCGGGGAGTGCATCTCCAGGCCGAACAGGCCGGCGGATTTCAGATAGGTCGACAGCGCCTCGTCGGTGATCCAGTACTTGTCGCGCCACACGACGCGGTTCTTCACGTCGGCCGGGAGCGGGTCGACGAGGATCTCTTTCCCGAGCGCGACCTGGCTGCGGTCCTCCGGACAGACGAGCACCTTCATGTCGGTGTTGCGGAGGACCTCCTCGATCGCCTTGCGGATCGGGGCGTTGTCGTGCTCCTTCATCTCCTGGCTGTGCTTCCAGTTCTTTTCGTCGGTGGCGGTCTTTTCCTTGCCGTGGATCTGCCAGTAGGGCGTGGTGCGGTAGCGCGGGATGGCGCAGAGGAACTTGCCCTCTTCGAGGCCGCTGGCTTTGAGGAACGCGTCGGCGGCGGCGTCGTTGCGGATGTCGGTGGCGAAGGCGCCGTCGGGGCCGAACTCCATGATCGGGCACTTGACGCCGTGCTCCCTGGCGAACGCGAGCGACACGCCGTCGCGGAAGAAGACGAACTTGGCGTTGGTCAGGAGTTCGATCGTCTCGGGCTTGGTCGACGAGAAGGTGATGCCGTAGACGCCGTAGGGCTTCCTGGTCTCGGCGGCCCACTGTGCGACGTGCTTTTCTGCAACGAGCGACGGGCCCGAGCTGTGCAGGAGGAAGTCGCACTCGGTCATCGCCGACTTGTATTCCGTCGGCTTGAGGATCTTCACCTTGGGGAAGCGGCGGGCGAGGATCTGGTCGACGCCGTTGTCGACGTTGGAGGGCCAGAGCCAGATCTCGACGTCGGGCAGGTGCTTCTCGAGGAGGGCGAGCACGCCGGGCGTGTGGGCGATGTCGCCGATGTTGACGGTCTGCCAGGAGGAGCGGAGGAGGATGCGCGGCGGTCGCTTGTCGGCGCTGCGGGCGGCGAGGGGCAGGAGGGCTGCGGAGAGGGAGGCGGCGAGGAGGGAGCGGCGGGAGAGGGACATGCCCATCATAATGCGTCAGTCGGCATCAATTTGCGAGCGCCCCGTCCCCACTGTCATCCCGAGGTACTCCGAGGGATCTGGCCGGCGCGTATGAGGCCATTCGATTCGCGAGGCGTCGCTACTGATGGCCGCGACCCGTGCCGGTTCGCGGCCGCGGGCCAAGGAACATCGCGCGAGCGGTCTCGTAGTCGACGCACTCCCCGCGATCCGCCTGCGCGTCTCCCTCGTTGATCGCGGCGATGGTCGCGTCTTCCAACTCCGCCGACTCGCGCATCTGTTCGAGCGCCGCCTCGACGACTGCTTCCACCGACGGGAACGCGCCGGCCTTCAACTGTTCGTCCACAAAACGCTGCGTCTCCGGCGTCAGGCGAAGGGTCATGTCGCACCTCTGGCTTGATTCTATCCGGATCTCCCGCATCACGCGATTCGCAACATCGCCCGCAGCCCGAACATCGCCGGCAAATACGCGAGCAGGTAGACCGTCAGCCACCCCGGGTCGAACCCGCCCAGCCACTTGATGGGACCCGTCCAGAAGTGGCGCATCGACTCGGCCGGGGGGTAGTTGATCGCCAGCGACTGGAGCGGGTCGTTCGGCGTGTTGTCGACCTGCGCCGGCGCGGGCGGGTGGCGGTCGCCGATCACGATCGTCGCCGAGAGCGTCTTGGTGCCGCCCGCGTTCCCGCCGCCGCGCACGGTGAACGGCCAGGCGTTCGAGACGTTCTCCGGCGTAATCACGCGCCACGTCACGGCCTGCGGGGGGACCTGCTCCAGGTATTTCGCGAGGTCTGCCAGCAGCGCCTGCCGGTACTGCTCGGCCGGTTGCCGCAGTTCCCACGGCAGGGTGGACACGTCCGACGGTTTGAGCTGGGTGTCGCGGAACTTCTCGAGCACGCGCCGGACCTGCGGCGTGGGCTGGGTCGCCGGCGTGCCGGAATCCAGCGTGAGCCCGGGCGGGAGGTCGATTGTCAACTGGTCGAGGCGGTGGTCGGTCTTCACTGTCGCGACGACGTCGATCGCAAGGGACTTCCCCGCCGGGGGGCTCCACGTGAGCGGGTCGACGCGCGCCGGCAGCCAGAAGAAGACCATGACCATGGGCCCGAGCAGCAGGGCGATCGGGAGCATGGCCGCGCCGAGGATGCGCGACTGCACCGGCGCGGCGGCGGCGCGGAGGGCGCGGGCGCGGGGCGAGTCGGCGGGGAACTGCGCCGCCTCGCGCTGCAGCAGCGCCGCCCGCCGCTTGGCGACGCGCAGGCGGTCGTTGTCGGTCAGGAATTTCTGGCCGAGCATCGTGAGCACTGCCAGCCCCGCCGCGATCACGGCGACGGCCCCCGGCTTGCCCAGCCAGCGCACGAGCGGCCAAAGCACCGCGTCGAGCACGCCCAGGCTCGGGGCGAAGAGCACCGTGTCGGGCAGCAGGAGCGCGAGCGCCAGGAACGGCACCCAGAACAGCAGGGACCAAAAACGGACGCG
>DATHXE010000310.1:0-3215 GCA_035459845.1 Tepidisphaeraceae bacterium
GATGGTCGGCCCGTACGGCGTCGACATCCGCGAGGACAACGACCACCTCTACGTCGAGGCCGACCTCCCCGGCTTCAAGAAGGACGAGGTCGACATCACCCTCGAAAACCAGACGCTCAGCATCACCGCCGAGAAGAACGAAGAGGCCACCGACCAGCCCCAGGGCGACTGGCTCCTCAACGAGCGCCGCTACGCCCGCTTCATGCGCAGCTTCACGCTCCCCCCGACCGTCGACGACCAGAAGGTCGACGCCAAGCTCGCCGACGGCGTCCTCAAGATCACCCTCAACAAGCGAGAGGAAACCAAGCCGCGCAAGATCACCGTCGGGTAACCGGCGCCCACGTGCGTGATGCGCTCCCGTTTAGCCGCGACCCGAAGGGTAAGCGTCAGCGCCGCCCGCAGGGGAGCGCGCCGAACACCGACAGCGCATCGACAATCGAGGCACACAGCACGGCCCGCGGGACTCGTCCCGCGGGGCCGTGCCTTTTCCGGGTGCTCATCCTCAATGGTTACTGCCGCGCCCCGTCCCGCGCCGCCGGCTCGGGCTCACCCGCTTTATGCCCCGCCTGCTCCGACTCCGCCACCCCATCCCCATTCCCCCCCGGGATCGCCCCCGCCGCCGCCCCCGCCACCGTAGGCCCGATCACGCCCTTGTCTTTCCCGCCGCCCAAATGCACGCCCGGCAAGTGGATCCCCTCGATCGCGACCTTCTCCACCACGTCCGCCGCCACCTCGGACACGCCCCGGTGCCCGCTGTGCCGCCACCACTGGTACAGCACGAACGCCACGATCAACCCGAGCAACGTCCACGACACCACGTGCTCGTACTTCCGCACCGTCGGCAAATTCTCCCCGAACTTATTGCCCAGCCAGATGAACAACCCGCCCGACACGACCGCCGCGATCCCGTCCACCGTGAAGAACTTCCAGAACCCGTACCGGATCGTCCCCGCCCCGACCACCATCGCCCCGCGCACGCCCGGCAACATCCGACCGATCGCCACCACCCACACCCCGTAGTTGGCGAACAGGCGCTCGGCCTGCTCGATCCGGCTCGCGCTCATGTGCTTCCCGATCCACCTCATCTTCGTGATCCGGTGCCCGATCCGGTGCCCGAAGTAGTACAGCAGGCAGTCCCCGACCATGATCCCCATCCACGCGCAGATCGCCACCGGCACCAGGTGCATCTTCCCCGTCCCGATCAGCATCCCCGCCACCAGGATCGGCACGTCCTCCGGGATCGGCGACCCGAACCCGCACGTGAACAGCAGGAAGAACAACACCAGGTACCCCCACCACCCGATGTCCATCCACCCCAGGATTCGGTCCAACGCCGACGCCAGCGGCCAATGGCCGCCCAGCGCGGCGAGGATGTCCAACCCGAAAAAGTCCATGCGCTGCGAAAGGATACCCCGACAGCCCCTTACCCGCACCGTGCGCAACTCAGGATTCTTCATCGACCGGACGCGACCGCAACAATCCCGTGTACTCACCCGCTTGCGGGTTAACGGTCCGGATGCGCTCGCACACGAACAAACGCCCGCATCAAATGTAATACATCTCCTGCGCCGCGTTGCTCGCCTTGTTCACGTGCTCGAGCAGTTCCTCCAGCGTCATATGGTCGAGCACGTCGTCCGTCGCCGCGGTAAGCCGGTCGTTGATGAGCCGCACCGCCGTCCGCCCCGGCGACGATTCCGCCGCGGCGCTAGCGCTCTCCTTCACGGTCAGCCGACCTTCCAGCCGACGGATGACGTCCCCCACCGAGATCTCCCGTGGTGGGCGCGCCAGCCGATACCCCCCACCCGAGCCCACCTTCGACTCCAAAAACCCCCCGCGCCGCAGCGCCAGCAAGATCGACTCGAGGAACTTGTTCGGCAGCCCCTCCTGCTCCGACAAGTCCTTGGACTGCACGAACGTGCGCGGCCACAGCCGGCCCAGCTGCACGATCGCCCGCAATCCGTATTCGGTCCGCTTGGATAACCTCATCGATCTCCCGACAAATCCTACTGAAATGCTAAGGGTTCCGCGCACCAGCGTCAAACCGTGCTGGCGATCGCTCGCAATCAAACGGATCAGTCCGACCACGCTATCATCATGACCATGCCGTCGACCCACCGCCGCGCGCTCGCCCTGTTTTGCCTCGCCCTCTCCCTCTGCGCGGAGCGCGCCCACGCCCAGGTCGCCAAGGCCACCGTTACCACCGCCCTCAACGTCAGCGCGCTCTCGCCCGGCAAGGACGCCGTCCTCGCCGTCATCATCGACATCCCCGACAAGCTCCACGCCCAGTCCAACAAGCCCAACGACCCCGCCTTCATCCCGCTCGTCGTCACGCCCGACAAACTCGAAACCGTCAGCTTCGGCGAGCCCGTCTACCCCAAGGGCAAGGACGAGACCTACCCCGAGCTCGGCGCGGTCCCGCTCAACGTCTACGAGGGCCGAGTGATCGTCTACGTGCCGATCAAGGTCCCCGCCGACGCCAAGCCCGGCGACGTCACGCTCGCCGGCAAGGCCCAGGTGCAGATGTGCACCGACACGACCTGCTACCCGCCCCAGCGCCCCAAGTGGACGATCACCACCAAGATCGCCGCCCCCGGCGACGCCGTCACCCCCGCCAACGCCGACACCTTCAAGGGCTACACCCCGCCCGCCGCCGGCACCGACACCGCCAAGCCGAACACGTCTTCCGTCGCGCCGCCGCCCCCTTCCCGCGCCGCCGGCCCCGGCACGACCGCCGCCAAGTCCACCAACCAGGCCGGCCCGCCCCCGGGTGCGGGCGGATCCGATCCCGATGAGCCGTCGAGCGTGTTCGACGCGCTCTGGAAGGCCGTCCTCGCCGGCATCTTGTTCAACATCGTCCCGTGCGTCCTGCCGGTGCTGCCGATCAAGGTGCTCGGGTTCGTCGAGGTCTCCCACCACCACCGCGGCAAAACCCTCCTGCTCGCGACGGTCTTCAGCCTGGGCATCGTCAGCGTGTTCGCCGTACTCGCGGTGCTGGTCATCGTCCTCAAGTCACTGTCGTGGGGGCAACAGTTTTCGAACCCGTACTTCTTCTGGGGGACGGCGGTCGTCCTGTTCATCCTGACGCTCTGGCTCTTCGGGATTCTCAACGTCAACCTGCCGGCGGGCGCCTACTCGTTCGTGCCCAATCACGAGACGTACTTCGGGAATTACCTCTGGGGCATCCTGACGGCCGTCCTGTCGACGCCCTGCACCGG
>DATHXE010000311.1:0-8872 GCA_035459845.1 Tepidisphaeraceae bacterium
TGGACGCCGGCGCCATTGACAGCACCTTGCGGAACTGCTCCGCCGCCCGAGCGACATCGCCCACCAGGTACGTCGTATCCGCCGCCTTGAACACGGCCGCCACTTCCTCGTTCAGACGAGAATCGCGCCGCGCCGCCAGGCGCTGTTCGCGCTCGTTCGGCTTGGTTTTTCCGGCGTCCGCGCCTTTCCCCGCGCCGCCCTTGGGGGCGTCACCTCGCGCCTCGCCGCCCCCCGCCCCCTTGGGCGCCGGCTGGCCCCCCGCCGTGCCCGCGACCCCAAACCCGATCCCCGCCGACGCCACCGCGACCCACACGCGCCGTAGGCTCATTGCCAGTCCTCCGTCCGCCCCTCGACTCCGTTCGCTTCCGACCTCGCGCTATGCCCGGCAACACATTATTTCGATGGGCGTAGTACAGTCAGACATGCTACCCGCCGGCCCTCCCGGTGTTGTGTCATTTCAGGGTAGCCGGCGAACGAGTAACGGATTACCGGGGGACGCGAGGAACACCGCATGCCCGACTTCGACCCGAAAGTCGCCCACCTCCTCCGCCGCGCCACGCTCGGCCCCACCATGGAAGAAGTCGCCGACGCCTCCCAGCGCGGCCTCCAGGCGACGCTCGACTCCATGCTCACCCAGCTCGACCGCCCGCTCACGCGCGACGAGCTCGCCGCCCAGGCCATCGGCCCCGTCTTCCTCAAGGACCACCAGTCGCTCCGCGCCGGCTGGATGCTCCGGATGGTGTCCAACTCCAACCTCCTCCGCGAAAAGCTCACGCTCTTCTGGCACAACCACTTCGCCACCGCAATCGCCAAGGTCCGCGGCGCCGCCCTCATGGCCCAGCAGATCGAGACGCTCCGCGAGCTCGGCCTGGGCGACTTCAAGGCCATGCTGCTCGCCATCGCCCGCGACCCGGCGATGCAGATCTGGCTCGACAACAACCTCAACGTCGCCGGCAAACCCAACGAAAACTTCGCCCGCGAGCTGATGGAGCTGTTCACGCTCGGCATCGGCCACTACACCGAGAACGACGTCCAGGAAGTCGCCCGCGCCTTCACCGGGTGGAACATGGATCAGGAGGGCCCGCGCGGCCGCCGCTTCACCTTCTTCCCCGAGAAGCACGACACCGGCCCCAAGACCGTCCTGGGCAAGTCCGGCAACCTCGACGGCACCGACGTCATCGACCTTCTCGCCGACCACCCGCAGACGCCCAGGTTCGTCTGCTCAAAGCTCTGGCGGTTCTTCGTCCACCAGAACCCGACCGACGCCGACATCGCCCCGATGGTGCAGGCCTACGTCTCCTCGGGCCGGCAGGTCGGCCCCACGCTCAAGGCCATGTTCCTCTCGCCCGGGTTCTTCTCACCCCAGGCCGTCGGAACGCAGGTCAAGAGCCCGATCGAGTACGTGGTCGGCGTCGTCCGCTCGCTCCGGGCCGACATCTCCGAGATCAAGCAGTTCGCCGACGCCGCCGCCGCCATGGGCATGGACCTCTACAACCCGCCGGACGTGTCGGGCTGGAAGGGCGGCGAAGAGTGGATCTCCACCTTCACCCTCCTCGAGCGCATCCGTTTCGTCCGCGCCCTGGTCGCCAAGGGCCGCAACGGCAAGGTCGCCGGCCTCGACACCGACCAGATCATCCGCGACAACTTCATCGTCAGTAACACCGAGCTCGTCGACCACTTCCTGATTCGCTTCATGCACCGAATTCCCGCCGGCCAGCTCCGCCCCACGCTCCTCTCCTTCCTGACCGCCGGCACCCGCGCCCCCAGCGTCACCCGCCTCCCCGCCGGAGAAAAGGACGAGAAGATTCGCGGGTTGATCCGATTGATCCTGGTGAGCCCGGAATACCAACTGTGCTGAACCGGAATGACGAATGTCGAAACTCGAAGTTCGAATCAATGACGAAGGTCGAACCTCGAATGACGAAAACAGTGCCGAACTCCAGTCCCGTTTCGTCATTCGCCCTTCGTCCTTCGAGTTTGATTCGAGCTTCGAGTTTCGATCTTCGTCATTGATCCCGAGTGTCGACTTTCGTCATAATCTCCCTGTGGCGTCCAAATTCCCCCGTCCGTCGAAGGAGCCCGTCATGATCATCTCCCGCAGGCAGTTCCTGAATTCCGGCGCCACCGTCGTCGCCGCCGGCGCGACCGTGCCCGCGATGTTGATGAACCTCGCCCACGCCCGGGCCGCCGAGAACGACAAGTCCACCAAGGACCGCGTCCTAGTCGTCTTCGAGCTCTCCGGCGGTAACGACGGCATCAATACGCTCGTCCCCTACAAGGACCCCGCCTACGCCAAGATGCGCCCCACCCTGGCCATCGCCGAGAAGGACCTGAACATCCTCGACGCCCACACCGGCGTCGGCCTCCACCCCTCCATGACCGGCTTCGCCGACCTCTTCAAGAACAAGCAGCTCGCCGTCATCCAGGGCGCAGGCTACCCCCAGGCCAACCGCTCCCACTTCCGCTCCATGGAGATCTGGCACCGCGGCTCCCCGGACAACGCCGTCACGACCGGGTTCCTCGGCCGCTACTACGAGACCGCCTGCGCCAAGGACAACGCCTCCGTCGTCCCGATCATCCACTACGGCAAGAACCGGCCGGAGATCTTCAAGGCCGGCAAGGCCCCCGCCATGTCCGTCAACGCGATCGACGACTTCTACCCGATGAACCAGAAGCCCGAGTCGGTCGCGATCTCCACGCTGTACAAGAACATGAAGGCCGGCGCCGACCCCGCGATGGCCGGCGGGCCGATGAAGCCTGAGGACGTTCTGTCCCCGACCGAGATCGTCCAAGCCACCGGCATGGACATCGTCAAGGGCACGGAGGTCATCAAGAAGCTCCTCAAGAATCCGCGCACGCCCAAGGCCGAGTACCCGACCGACCGCTCGTCGGCCGGCCTCAAGGTCTTCGCCCAGATGATCGTCGAGAATCTCGGCACGAAACTCTTCTACGTCTCGCTCGGCGGCTTCGACACCCACGCCCGCCAGGCCGAGGGCCACTCCAACCTGATGGCCCAACTCTCGTCCTCGATCAGCGCCTTCCTCGCCGACCTCAAGGCCGAGAACAAGGACAAGGACGTGATGGTCATGGTCTTCTCCGAGTTCGGGCGGCGCACGAAGGAGAACGGCTCCGCCGGCACCGACCACGGCGCCGCCAGCGTCATGTTCTTCGCCGGCGGCAGCGTCAAGGGCGGCCTCTACGGCGCCTACCCCTCCCTCTCCGACCTCGACGACGGCGACCTCAAATACAAGGTCGACTTCCGCGACTGCTACGCCACCCTCCTCGAACACTACCTCGGCACCAGCGCCGACCGCATCCTCCCGAATCACAAGGGTCGACTCGATTTCGTCTGATCGGATCACCATCAACGTCGCACAAATCACCCACGGAGTCCGCTCCGTGGGTGTTTCGTTTCTCGCACGCCATCTCAAAGTAGACGGACGTACTTAGCGGTCTCACCGAAGGTGCAGGTGAGCGCCTGGCGCGCCGCTGCCGCACTGCGCCGCGCGCGACCGTCGCGTGCTCCCGTTCCCATCCCCCACCCGATCCGGTATCACCCCCTCATGCGCCGCGCCCTCCTCGCGCTGATCCTCCTCCTCACCCCGCGCGCGACCGCCGCCTGGTTCGACAACGCCCACCCCTTCCGTCGCGAGGTCACCGTCGCCTGGGACGCCGACAAGCCCACCGGCTCTGAACTCGCCCTCGCCGAGGTCCTCACCGCCGGCCGCCACAAGCCCGACGGCGCAGACGTCCGCGTCGCCGCCGACGACGGCCGCCCCGTCCCATTCCGGCTCCTCGCCGTGGGCCCCGGCGACTCCGTCCGCGTCGTCTTCGCACCGGTGAAAGGCCAGCGCAAGTACGCCGTCTACTTCGGCAACCCCGCCCCCAAACCCCGCCCCGGCCCGGAGATGCCCATCTCCGCCGGCCTCCTCCTCGACATGCGCACCTTCGCCGGTCAACGTCCCGCCACCGCCGACGCGCTCCTCGTCCTCTGGGAAAAGTCGACCGTGCCCATCGGCCAAACCATGATCCGCGGCCTCTCCCTCGGCAAATCCCCGCTCGGCGACCTGTCGAGCTGGATCGCACGCCTCTCCGGCACCCTCACCATCCCCGCCGACGGCGAGTACACCTTCGCCGCCTCCGCCAACTCCGCCGGCCTGCTCTCAATCGCCAACAAGCCCGTCGTCTTCGCCCCCAATCTCGTCGGCGACACACGCTATAACGCGAAAGTGACACTGACCAAGGGCAAGCACCCCGTCGACTTCTACCACGCGAGCGCCGGCGGGGAAGGCGTCCTCAGCGTCGTCTGGAAGAAACCCGGCGGCGACAAGTTCGAGCCGATCGGTAAGGACGCGCTCGGCGCACTCTACATCGCCACGCCCGGCCCGCTCGAGGAGATCCGCAAGACCCTCACCGCCGACTTCAAGGTCGAATTCCTCGGCGAATCGTTCTACGCCAACCATTACGCCTACCGCTACCGCTTCACAGCCCACCCGCCCAAGGCCTCCGCGCAACCGCCGAAATACGAATGGGACCTCGGCGACGGCCAGACCGCCGAGGGCCCCACCGTCGACCACGTCTACCTCGCCGACGGCCTCTACCCGATCAAGCTCACCGCCCGCATCGGGGCGAATGCCGACACGCAGACCACACGCTTCTTGGTCGCCCGCGACGTCTCGATCGATTCGCCCAAACTCGACGAGCCCGCCGTGCAGTCGAAAGTCGTCGAGTCGTACAAACTCGACCGCCTCCCGACCTCGCACCTGCCCTGGCTCGTCCTGCTCCACGAGCGCGCCGGCCGTCTCGACGCGATGCTCGCCGCCGCCGCCCGCCTCGCGCCGCTCACGTCCGGCTTCGACCCCGCGGCCGCCCTGACCGCGCTCGACGACGCCACCGATGCCGCCCTCGCCGCCAGCCGCGCCGCCGACATCGCCAAAATCTGGGCCGCCGTGCCCGCCAACTCCCCCATGCAGCCCGCGGCCACCCGCGCGTACGCCAAGATTCTCGTCTGGCACCTCACCGACTTCGACACCGCCTGCAAAGTCCTCGCCCCGCTCGTCGAGTCGCGCCGCGCGATGACGCAGCGTCCCGCCGACCAGTTCGTCGAGCGCCTCTACGCCCACGCGCTGATCTTGAACCAGCGCGCCGATGACGGCCGAAAGATCCTCCAAGCCATGCCCATCGAAGGCCCGCCCGACAAGCACCCGGCCATGTCCGGCGCGATCGCCCGCTCGGTCGAGTATTACGTCACCCAATCCGAGCCCGACGCCGGTGAAGAGCAATGGGAGCGCTGGCAGCGCACCTACCCCGCCGACTTCCTCGACGGCTACGGCGCCCTCCTCCGCGTCCGCCTGATCGAGGCCCGCAAGCAGCCCGACGTCGCCGCCAAAGTCGCCGAAGCCTTTGCCCGCGCCGTCCCCAGATCCAGCTACGCCCCGACCCTCCTCGACAAGGCCAGCAAGCTCGTCACCTCCACCAACCCGACTAAGGGCGCCGAACTCCGGGCACTCCTGAAGCAAAGGTACCCCGAGGATCCGCTGAGCCAGGCGAAATGACGCGTGCGCAACGAGTAACGATTAATGCTTAAGAAGTCTCCCTTGAGCATTAATCGTTAGGCGTTTACTTCCCAGACCCCCTCGCTTGACACCCCGCGAGAACCGCGCGGATAATCAAGCCAGATGTCATTACAGATCGTGTCGATCTTCGAGGGGGATTATACGGAACATATCCGCTTGGCGGCCGAGCAGTTGCGGTCCGGCAAGCTGGTCGTTCTACCGACCGAAACCGTTTACGGGATGGCCGGCGTGCTCAACCGCCCCGAAGCCCGGGGCGCCCTGCACAACTTCCGCGTCGCCGGCGGGGGCTCTTCGTCCACCGCCTACACGCTTCACCTGGCCCACCCGAAAGATGCGCTGGAATACCTCGGCTCGGTCACCGATTTCGGCAAGCGGTGCCTCAAGAAATTATGGCCGGGCCCGGTGACGCTCGTCTTTTCCGTCGACGCGCCCCGCCGCGCCGAAGTCGCCCAGCGCTTCGGCGTGCCCGAGGCCGATTTGTACGACGGCGACACCGTCACGATGCGCTGCCCGGATCACGTGGTGGCGACCGACGTCATCGCCGCCGCCGGTGGGCCCGTCGGCGCCGTGAAGGCCGTCGCCGACCAGGCCGCCGACGGCCGGGCCGTGGGCGTCGAACTGGGCAAGCGCCAGGATTTGGCGGGTTTGGTCGACCTCGTCCTCGACGCCGGGGCTCCGCAGTTTTCCAAGCCCTCCACCGTCGTTCGCGTCACCGGCGACTCCTACACAGTCGAGCGCGAGGGCATTTTCGACAAGCGGATCATCGAGCGGCTGCTCCGCACGACGGTCCTTTTCGTCTGCAGCGGCAACACCTGCCGCTCGCCCATGGCCGAGGCGATCGCAAGGCAGATCATCGCCGAAAAGCTCGGGGTCCCCGAGGCCGATCTTGAGAAGAAGGGCATCCAGGTCGTCTCCGCCGGCGCGATGGCGATGCCCGGTGCCCGGGCGGCCGCCCCGGCGATCGAAGCCCTCCGAGCCTTGGGCGGCGATCTCACCCGCCACCGGTCCCGCCCGCTCAGCGTCGAACTGATCCATCAAGCCGACGTGGTCTACGCCATGGGGCGCGGTCACGCTCGGGCGATCCTGAGCCTGGTGCCGTCCGCCGCCGACAAAGTCTCGACCCTCGACCCGGACGGCGATATTGACGACCCGATCGGTGGCGACCTGGAGCTTTACCAGCGTTTGGCCGGGGACTTGCGAAAACTGATAGAAAAACGTTTGCAGGAAGGCGTTTTGCCGTAAAATGGGCGGAGTGGGCCGACGGGACATCGGCCCGCTCACGTCTGTCCCCGGGGGGACGACACGAGGTTTCGCGACATGAGAATTGCGATCGCGTCAGACCACCGGGGGTTCGAGGCCAAGCGGAAGCTGATTCCCCTTCTCAAGCAGAAGGGCCACGAGGTCGAGGACTTCGGCTGCGAGGGCCCGGCCAGTTGCGACTACCCCGACTTCGCCCAGCCCGCCGGCCGTTGCGTCGCCGAGGGCCGGTGCGACGTGGGCATCCTCCTCGACGGCAGCGGGATCGGCATGTCGATCGCCGCGAATAAAGTTCAGGGGATCCGGGCGGCGCTGGCGCACGACGAGGTGACCGCCCGCCGGGCCCGCGAGCACAACCACTGCAACGTCCTGTGCATGGGCACGGACCTGCTGAGCGAGGCCCAGATCACGCAGATCGTCGAGATCTTCCTGGAAACGCCCTACGGCGACGGCCGGCACTCCCGGCGGATCGAGAAGATCAAGATGATCGAGTTGGAGAACCGCGCGGTGCATTAGGCATTGCCCATTGCCCATTGCGGCCGGTGGGCGCGGAGCGACGGTCTTTCAATGGGCAATAGGAAATGGACAATGGGCGATCACGCCCCTTCATACGCCTGCGACACCGCGTTGACGAAGTGGGGCGCGGCGTGCTGGGCGGGGTCAATCACTCGCAGGGTGTCGCCGAAGGCGTCGCGGAGCACGCCCTCCAATCGCCGTGAGATCCTTGAGTTGTTGATGCGCAGGACGATCCGCGCGGTGGCGTTGAGGTCGTGGGCGACCATCGCAGCCTCGAGGTTTTCGGTGTCGTTCGGGGTCAGGATGAGGATCGCGCGGGCGGACTCGACGCCGGCCTCGAGGAGCGTGCGCTTGTGCGTCATGTCGGCGTGGACGATGCGCACGCCGGTGAGCTCGGGCTCGTCCTCGTAGTGGAGGTGCGGGGCGGAGTCGATGACGATCACCCGGCCGTTCGCGCGGAGCAGGCGGAGGGCGCCGAAGCCGAGGCGGCCCAGGCCACAGATGATGACGTCCGGTTGCGCCGGACTCGAATCGGGGTCGGCGGGGGCCGGGAACGGGGCGATTTCAGGGGGATCGATCCGGGGCGGCACATCGGGCAGAGGCCGTATGCTTTGCGCCGGCTGGTCCGGTTGTGGGAACAACAGGTCGCACAGCTCGGTGCACTTCGGGGCCGAGCCTTCGACGGAGTCGATCAGGTGGAAGCCCTTGGTGGGCGACCGCCTGAACAGCGCGTCGAGGCGCTGCGAGACGCGCTTGTTGGACATGCGGAGGACGATCCTGGCGTGCGGGTTCAACTCGTTTGCGAGCAGGGCGGCCTCGAGGTTGGCGGTGTCGTCGCCGGTCATCAGGACGACGGCGACGGCGCGGTCGACGCGGGCGGCGCGGAGCGTGTCCGGGTGGGCCATGTCACCGCGGATGACCGGGATGATCGGCTCGTGGGTGACCAGCTCGGAGTCGAGGTCGTGCAGGCCGGTGCCGTCGTCGACGATCACGACGTCGTGTTTTCGCTTCAGCCGGTGCCGGCGGTCGAGCTGTCGGAGCACTTCGCGGCCAAGTCGACCGAGGCCGCAGAGGATCACGTGCCCGTCGGCGTGCTCGGCCTGGGCGCGGTTGTAGAGCCCGTGGTCGAACAGGATCTGGCTGAACTGCGCGACGGCGGCCGCGAGCCCGAGGAGGTTGAGCACGGGCAGGGCGAAGTAGACGATTTGAGAGGGGAGGCTGCCCTTGGGGTACGGCAGCGCCGGCTCCGACGCGAACATCAGCTCGAACACGCCGAACGACACCTCGCCCAGATCCTTGTGCGTCTCGGGCTTGGCTTGGTCGGGGTGATAGAAATAAAGGACGGCCGTGGCGATCGCGAACGCGATGGCGGCGAACAGGATCAAATACTTGAACCGGTCGAGCAGGAACCGGGCGTATCGGTAGATCCGGTAAAGCTTTGGCATCGGGGCGGGCAAAGGATGAAGGCGGAAAGAGGAAGGACGAAAAAGGGAGCCCGGCGACTTGTCGCGGGACGGGGACCA
>DATHXE010000312.1:0-5677 GCA_035459845.1 Tepidisphaeraceae bacterium
CGGTGCACTGAAGCCACACCATCTCGCGATTTTCCTTGGCCATGACAACCTCATCAATCGTGTCGGGCAGTCTGGTCAGCGGGCAGTGAGGACCGCACAGGTCTTCACTGCCCGCTGCCGACCGCGCGATGCGGACTATACCGGAAAACCGGCCGCCGCGCCCCGCGGACTTTCAAGTCGCCCGCGGGGCGTGCGGCCGGGGTGTTATCGGACTACTCGAGGATCTTCGTGACGACGCCGGAGCCGACCATCTTGCCACCCTCGCGGATGGCGAACCGGAGCTTCTCCTCCATGGCGATCGGGGCCTGGAGCTCGATCTCCATGGTCACGTTGTCGCCGGGCATGACCATCTCGGCCCCGCCGAGCAGCTTGGCCGACCCGGTCACGTCCGTCGTGCGGAAGTAGAACTGCGGGCGGTACCCGGAGAAGAACGGCGTGTGACGGCCGCCCTCTTCCTTGGTGAGGATGTACACCTCGCCCGTGAACTTCTTGTGCGGCGTGATCGACTTCGGGGCGGCCAGGACCTGGCCGCGCTCGATGCCTTCACGCTCGACGCCGCGGAGCAGCACGCCGACGTTGTCGCCCGCGATCGCCTCGTCCAGCGTCTTCTGGAACTGCTCGATGCCGGTCGCGACCGTCTGCTTCGTGTCGCTGAACCCGACGATCTCCAGCGTGTCGCCGACCTTCAACTTGCCGCGCTCGACGCGGCCCGTGGCCACCGTGCCGCGGCCCTTGATCGAGAACACGTCCTCGACCGGCATCAGGAACGGCTTGTCGATCTCGCGCATCGGGATCGGGACGTACTCGTCCAGCGTCGCGATCAGCTTGTCGATCGGCTCACAGGCCTTGTCGTCCTTCGGGCTCTCCAGCGCCGGCTTGCTCGACCCGCGGATGATCGGGGTGTCGTCGCCGGGGAACTGGTACTTGTTCAGCAGCTCGCGGATCTCCATCTCGACGAGCTCGAGCAGCTCGGGATCGTCGACGAGGTCGATCTTGTTGAGGAACACGACGATCTTGGGCACGCCGACCTGGCGGGCGAGCAGGATGTGCTCGCGCGTCTGGGGCATCGGCCCGTCCGCCGCCGACACGACCAGGATCGCGCCGTCCATCTGGGCGGCGCCGGTGATCATGTTCTTGATGTAGTCGGCGTGGCCCGGGCAGTCGACGTGGGCGTAGTGCCGGGTCTCGGACTCGTACTCCACGTGCGCCGCGGCGATCGTCACCGTCTTGGTCGCGTCGCGGTCGATGCCGCCCTTGGCGATGTCCTTATAGTTCTTCGCCGCGACCGACGCGTACTTGGTCGCCGACCGGGCCGACAGCGCCGCGGTCAGGGTCGTCTTGCCGTGGTCGATGTGACCGATGGTGCCGACGTTCACGTGGGGCTTTTTACGTTCGAATACGCCCTTGGCCATTGTCGAAACCTCCAGGTTTCCTGCGGGTTCGGACGGGTGTCGAAGCCGTCCAGACTTAACTTCAAATTCGGCTGCTCGACATTAGGCAGGGCACAGAAGGGATGAAGTAGGAAGGATGAAGGATGAAATGCTTGAGGCCGACCGCCTCATCCTTCATCCTTCTGCCTTCATCCTTCGTCTGTGTCCTGCCAAATGCCGAACGCCGCCAAAGCTGGTGGCGGGGATTGAACCCGCGACCTCCTCCTTACCAAGGAGGCGCTCTGCCACTGAGCTACACCAGCGATCCTCGTCGTCGTCTGCTCTCGCGCGCCGGCTGGTAAACCGACTCACGTTCCTCACACGCCGTCCGTCGATGCAAACCCCTCTCCCTCCGCGGGCGAAGGGCCGGGACGGGTATCGGTTTCGAGACCGACCCGTCGTCCGCGCGTACGGTCAGCGTGGAAGGGGAAGGAGTATAAATCGACCCCACCGGTTGTCAACACACCGCGCGGGCATCCAAATGACGCTCCGGCCCACGCGAACCTGACAGGAGTCGGACCGTGGCACTAAAGTGCCACGGCCCACCTCAGGCTTTCGGCTCGACCGGAAACCCCGGGGCGCCAGCCCGCCCCGACTTCATGATCCGCATCATCGCCGTAATCAGGATCACGAACGTGAACGCCAGCATCGCCACGATCAGCGAACCGAGCAGCGCCGCCCGGAACATCTCGCCCGTGTCCGCCGCGGCGCCCTTCCCGGCCTGCGTCTTGTAGGTCGTGTACTGCGTCACGATCATGTACGTCGCCGCCGTCGTCGTCGTGATCAGCACGACGACCATCGGCGTCAGCGTCACCCACGCGTACCGCCGCCGGCCCTCGTTCACGATGCACGTCGTCACGATCGCCAGCGCGATCACCGCCAGCATCTGGTTGGCGATCCCGAACATCTTCCAGATCGTCTCGAAGTTGTTCGAGTCGATGAACCACGCCCACGCCACCACGATCAGCAGCGTGCTCGCGATCGCCCCCGGCCACCAGTCGGTCCGCCCCAGCTTCGGGCTCACCTTGCCGAACACCTCCTGCAACAAAAACCGCCCGACGCGCGTCCCCGCGTCGATCGTCGTCAGGATGAACAGCGCCTCGAACATGATCGCGAAGTGGTACCAGTACTTCCACAGCGACTCCATCACCTCCCTGGAGTGCGACGAGATCCGCTGCGCCGCCCTGTCGAAAATATTCGCCATCCCCACCGCCAGCGTGACCGCCCCGCCCGACCGCCCGCGCAGCGACTCCTGCGTCAGTTCCTCGTACCGCTCGATGTTCTCCTTGCGGTCCGGCGGGACGTTGACGTGCCCGATCCCCCCGCCCCCGCCGACCTGCAGGATCTTGTCCTGCCACTCGGGGACCTTCGCCAGGTTCGTGTTCATCGCGTAGTAGTCCTGGCTCGGCAGCGACGCCGCCGCGATCAGCGCCACCACCGCCACCAGCCCCTCGATCAGCATCGCCCCGTACCCAATCGTCCGGGCGTGCGACTCCCGCATGATCATCTTCGGCGTCGTCCCCGACGACACCAGCGCGTGGAACCCGCTGATCGCCCCGCACATGATCGTGATGAACAGGAACGGGAAAATCTTCCCCGTCACGATCGGCCCGCCCGAGCTGAACACGTCGTTGAACGCCGGCGCCTCGAGCTTCGGGTTCGCCACGATCGTCCCGATCACCAGCAGCCCGATCGTCCCGATCTTCAAAAAGCTCGACAGGTAATCGCGCGGGGCCAGCAGCACCCACACGGGCAGCACCGCCGCCACGAACCCGTAGATCGCCATCGCCCAGGTCACCTGCGTCGTCGACAGATTGAACCACTCGGCCATCGGGTGCTCGGCCACCCACGCCCCCGCCACCGTCGCCCCGATCGTCAGCGCCGCCCCGATGATCGACGCCTCCACCACCTTCCCCGGCCGCAACTTGTACATGTACAGCCCGACGAACAGCGCGATCGGGATCGTCGCCGCGATCGTGAACGTGCCCCACGGGCTGCCCGGCATCAGCCGCCGCGACCCCGCCGGGATCGCCGCCTCCACCTTCGTCGGGTCCCCCGCCACCGGCTGGAACGCCAGCGCCGCCTTGGGCTTGCCGGCCTCGTCCAGCGGCATCTGCAGCCGCCACTTCTCGTTGATCAAGATCGACTGCGGCTTCACCGCCGTCATCACCGGCTTCCCGTCCGCCCCCAATACCGGCTTGCCGTCGGCCCCCTTCTGCGCCGCCGACTTGTTGAACGACAGCGTCGCCTTTTCCGGGATCGGGTACGTGCCCTTCGCGTCGGCCGTGAAGGTCGCCGCGCTCGCCGCCGGCAGCACGATGCTGCTGTCCGCCGGGTACGCGACCTTCTCCCCGCCCAGCGCGTACACCACGACCTTCCCGAGCCCCGCCAGTGCGATCACGATGATGAACAGGATGGCGATCATCGCCGCGGTCCCGCCGACGCGACCGATGTCCGAGTACGCCATCTGCGCCAGCGACTTGCCGTTGCGCCGCGTAGAGAACACCAGCACCAAAAAGTCCTGCACCGCCCCCGCCAGGCACACGCCGATCAAAATCCACAGCAGCCCGGGCAGATACCCGAACTGCGCCGCCAGCACCGGCCCGATCAGCGGCCCCGCCCCGGAAATCGCCGCGAAATGGTGCCCGAACAGCACCCACTTCGAGGTCGGGTGATAGTTCTGCCCGTCGTTCAACCGCACGGCCGGCGTCACCTGCGAATCGTCCAGCGCCGCCACCTTGGCCGCGACGAACGCGCTGTAAAACCGGTACGCGATCGCCATCACGCACAACACGCCAATCATCACGGGCATCGCATGCATCGCGGGGGTTCTCCAAGGGGCATGGCGCGTGACATTCCGGACCGCGGTCGCGCGCGAGGCGGGAATATACCCGTGAGTCACCCACATGAGTAGTCGCGCCCGAAAGCCCACGGAACTTGCTCCGTGGGTTGCGTAAGCCGCGCACAGAATCGTTGACATCCCCCCCTCGTTGCCCCTACCACCCTCCCCCATGCCCGCCCTCACCATCTTCACCAACCACAAGTTCCTCGACCCCACCGCCAACGCCTTCCTCGAAGAACAGATCCGCGCCCGCGGCCACACGCTCGTCGTCTCGCGCAACCTCACCACGTCCAACCTCGCCACGTCCGCCCCCGACCCCGCCATCGACGACGCCGACGTCGCCTTCGGCCAGCCCGACCCCGGCTCGCTCCTGACCGCCCCGCGCCTCCGCTGGGTGCAGCTCACCACCGCCGGGTACGAGCGCTACGACCGCAAGGACCTCCGCGACGCCCTCCAGTGCCGCGCAGCGGTCGTCTCGTCGTCCTCGTCCGTCTACGCCATGCCCGTCGCCGAGCACGCGCTCGCCATGATGCTCGGCCTCGCCCGCCAGTTGCCGTGGGCCCTGGATGAGCAGCGCACCACCCGCGCCTGGTCCGCCGCCCCCATGCGCGAGAAGTGCAAGCTCCTCACCGGCAGCACGGTGTTGATCCTCTCCTACGGCTCGATCGCCAAGCGCCTGATCGAACTGCTCGCGCCGTTCGGTTGCGAGATCATCGCGGTCCGCCGAAACCCGAAAGGCGACGAGTCCGTCCGCGTCGTCGGCGAAGACAAGGTCGCCGACGTCCTGCCGCTCGCCGACCACGTCATGAACGTCCTCCCCGGCGGGCCGTCGACCAAACACTTCGTCAACGCCGCCTTCCTCGCCAAAACCAAGCCCGGCGCCTACTTCTACAACGTCGGCCGCGGCCCCACCGTCGACCAGGACGCCCTCCTCGCCGCCCTGAACTCCGGCCACCTCGGCGCCGCCTACCTCGACGTCACCGACCCCGAGCCCCTCCCCAAAGAACATCCCCTCTGGTCCCAACCCGACTGCCACATCACCCCCCACACCGCCGGCGGCATGCACGACGAGTTCCACCGCATCGCCAAACACTTCCTCACCAACCTCACCCGCTTCGAGGCCGGACAAGAACCCCTCGACCGCGTGATCTGACTCGCGCACCCGTTTCGTTTCCGCGGCACCCGGCTTCCGACCGTCTCAGTGGCGCCAGTTTCTCAATCAGCGCCCCATATAGCCCGCCACTTGTGGCGGGTAACTGTGGTGCCTTCGAGCGTGTAGAACGGAGTCCGACCTCCAAAATCGAACGCCTCCCCGCCACAAGTGGCGGGCTATATGAGGCGCCAACTGAGCGTATCGACGCAACCGAGCCTCGTGGAGGCCGCGCGCGCCTACAACCCCTCCACC
>DATHXE010000313.1:0-6414 GCA_035459845.1 Tepidisphaeraceae bacterium
GCACCCGGGCCGCTCAGTCGGGCGGCGCGCCCGTCCGCGTCCTCTGTGCCGCGGTGTCCGCCCCGGGCGCGCGGCTGGCGACGTTCAAGATCGCGAGCCGGTCGCGCAGCGCCAACGCGCTGGCCGGGTTCGGGCTGACCACGGCGGGCGGGGCGATCGAAGAGGGGGTCGTCCCATTGTTCACGCTCGACGACCTGCTCGCGGAGAACGCGGCCCCGCCGCCGGGCGTGCTCAAGGTGGACGTCGAGGGCGCCGAGGTGGCGCTCCTGTCGGGGGCCGTACGAATGCTCGGCGACGTCCGGCCGATTATCCACATCGAAGTCGACCCGGCGAACGCGGAGGCGGTGGGGGCCGTCTTGACCGGCCACGGGTATCGCCTGTTCGACGCCGACGCGCCCGACCGAGAGACTGGTGCGCGGGCCGCGTGGAACTGCCTGGCGATGCCCGGTTAACTGGACACGGTCAGTTGCTCGGCGCGCTCTGGATCCGGTTGCCGGCGAACGTGCCGTCGGCCGCCCGGATCGGCCGACCAGCAATTACGGCATGCGGCCGCGGGCCGGCTGCCGCGGGTGACGTTGCCGTCGTCCGACGGCCGGGTAGTCCGCCCGTCGGACGACGAACGCCGGGCTTCTCACGCCGCCCCGGCCGCGGTCCCCACGAACCGGGTCGTCCCGGCCCGCAGGACTTGCTCCGCCGCGGCGGGGTCGAGCGGGCGCGCGAACAGGTAACCCTGCCCGAAGTCGCAGTCGACGGCCTGGAGGAACGCCGCCTGCTCGGGTTTTTCCAGGCCCTCGGCGACGACGCCCATGCCCAGGTTGTGGGCGAGCGTGACGATCGACTGCACGACCGCCGCCGCGTCGCTCCGGCCCTCGAGGTTGGCGATGAAGCTCCGGTCGATTTTCAGCTCGTCGAGGGGGAAGCGGTGCAGACAGCTGAGAGACGAATACCCCGTGCCGAAATCGTCCATCGACAGGCGCACGCCCGTCCGCTTGATCGCTTCGAGCACGGCCCGGGCGGCGTCGGTGTCGCCCATGATCGCGCTCTCGGTGATCTCGAGCTTGACCGCCGCCGGGTCGACGCCGGTCGCCGCCAGCACGCGGCGCAAGTGCCCGATCAGGTCCGGGTCGGTGAGCTGGCGGCGCGACAGGTTGATGCTGACCCCGGCGCGGGATGTGCCGGGCACGCGCGCCTGCCAGTCGGCCATCTGGCGGCAGGCCTCTTCCAGCACCCACCGCCCGATCCCGACGATCAGGCCGGTCTCTTCGGCGAGCGGGATGAAGTCGGCGGGCGGGACGACGCGGTCCCCGCACCGCCACCGGAGCAGCGCCTCGAACCCGTGCAACGCGCCCGTGTCGAGCGACACGATCGGCTGGTAGTGGAGCAAAAACTCCCCGCGCGCCACGGCCCGGCGGAGGTCGCCCTCGAGGCGCAGCCGCGCGACCGCCGCCGCGTGCAGGGCCGCGTCGAACACGGCGAACCGGTTCTTCCCGGCCTCCTTCGCCTTGTACATGGCCGCGTCGGCGTCGCGCAGCAGGTCCTGGGCCGAGGTATGCGTGGCCGACGCGCTCGCCTCCGGGCTCGCTCGAAGCTCCCCCTTCGGGTCTCGGCTAAACGGGTGGTGCGCGCCCCCGGCGGTGACGATCCCGACGCTCGCCGTCGCCGTCACCTCGTGCCCGCCCCCGCAGTCGAACGGGCGCGCCAGGGCCCGGAGGATCCGCCCGGCGACGGCGGTCGCGTCCGCCTCGCACGACAGGCCGTCGAGAAGCACCGTGAACTCGTCCCCGCCCAGCCGCGCGACGGTCGTGAACCCGCGCGTCCCGGCCGCCGGCGTCGTCTCCCGGACGCACGCCGTCAACCGCCCGGCGACCCCGCGCAGCAGCGCGTCGCCCGCCGCGTGCCCCAGGCTGTCGTTGACGATCTTGAACCGGTCCAGGTCCAGGAACAGCACCGCGAACGGCGCGGCATTCGCCCCCGCGGCGTGGCGGCGCAGGCACTCGTCGACCCGGTCGAGGAACAACGTGCGGTTGGGCAGCCCGGTCAGCGCGTCGTGGTTCGCGTCGTGGGCCATTCGGTCGTTCTGGACGCGCATCGTCGCCTCGGCGGCCCGGCGGGCGGTCACGTCCTCGACCATCCCGATCAGGCACGTCGGGCGGCCCCCCGCGTCCCGCAGGACCGACGCCGTCAGCGCCCCCCACACGACCGACCCGTCGCGCCGCACGTACCGCTTCTCCATGCGGTAGTTCGGGATCCGGCCCGCGATCACGCGGGCGGCGTCGTCGGCGTCGGCGGCGAGGTCGTCCGGGTGCGTGACCTGGGCGATCGTCCGCCCGGCGAGGTCGGCCGGCTCGTACCCGAGCATTCGCGCGAACGCCCCGTTCACCCGCAGCAGCGTCAGGTCGAGCCCGACCAGCGCGATCCCGAGCGGGCCCTCGTCGAAGACCATGCGGAACCGCTCGTCGCTATGGCGGCGGTCCGCGGCCTCGGCGGCGACCGTGATGATGTACGTCAGCGACGTCGCGAACGCCTCCTCGTCGGCCGTCCACCGCCGGACCGGGCCCACATGTTCCACGCACACCACCCCGATCGCGCGCCCGCCGACGCGGATCGGCGCGTCCAGCATCGACGTGATCCCGAGCGGGTCGAGGTACGCCGCCGTGAACTCGCTCGTCCGCGGGTCCCGCCGCGCGTCGTCCGCCACGATCGTCCGCTCCACGTCGAGCGCCGCGAAGTATCCGGGAAAATCGGTCCGCCGGAGTTCGATACCGTCGGCGTGACGGCCCGGCCCGGCCTCGTACAGGTCCACGCACCGGATCAGCGTGCGGTGCTCGTCGCACAGCCAGACACTCACCCGGGCGGCGTCGAGCGTGCGCGCCCCGGCCTCGTTGACGGCGGCGGCGACGGCGCGGAGGTCGCTGCCCCCGGCCACGCCGCGGTGCGCCAAATCGACCAGGGCCGCGCTCTGGCGGCGCAGGCGGTCGTGGGTGGCGCGGAGCTCGGCCTCGGCCAAGTCGGCGGCCGCGCGGCCGGAGTCGGGACCGCCGGTCGAGACCGGGACCATGGGGCGGTCGGCTTCGCGAGAGGAAACGGGCACTTGAGACACGGACACTCCCCGGGGCGCGCGCACGCGGTCAGTGGTGAGCCCGGCGGCATCGTGGGCCGCGCGCACGAATGCGCGCCCGCGTGTGTGCCGCCGGCAGGCCGGGCGCCCGCGTGGGCGCGCCCGACCTACCCGGACTATCGGCGCGCGCCGGTAAAACTTGACCGATAGAAGAAAAATGCGGCGAGGTCGCTATCGGACGTGCGCGTGGCGATCGTCGTGGAACTCGCCGAATGAACGATCACTTCTTGAGGATCGCGCGGGCGCCGGTGATGAGTTTGTCCCACTGCATCGCGGGGCCGGGGTCCTGCTTGTCCTGCTGGACGTGGAAGTGGCCGAGGACGCCCTGGTAGGCGGCGAGCTGGTCGTCGGGGAGGCGGGTGGTGAGGAGGTTGCCGGCGGCGTCGCGCGGGTAGTCGCACTTGAGGTTGGGGAATACGGCGCAGAGGGTGGCCGTCAGCTTGGTGAGCGATTCGTACTGTTGGGGGGTGAAGTCGTACTGGAAGTAGGTGCGGCCGTGGATCTGGCCGGCGACGAGCTCGGGGCGGGCGGGGCGGAGGGGGATGGAGGTATTGCGGAGGCCGCCGTCGCCGAAGCGGGCGGGGATGCGGATCGTGGGCCAGGCGCCGTCGACGGGTTTAGCATACCACTCGTCGAGCGCGTTCTTGCTCGGCGTCAGATACGCGCCCATGTGGGCGATCTCGATGCCGATCGAGCGGGTGTTGCTGGTGGTGGCGTGCCAGGCGCGTTCCTTGAGGTCGAGGGTCTGGTAGATGGTGCCGTCGAGGTCGAGCATGAAGTGGACGGACAGGCCGCGGAGGTCGTGGAGGACCTTAAAGCATTGCCGGCTGGTGCCGGCGACGTCGTAGTGGAGGACGAACTGGTCGACGCGCGGGCGGAGGTCGTCGAGGGACCAGCCGGCGCGGGCGCGGTCGAGCTGTTCGGGGGTGAGGTTGAAGGACGGGCCGGCGAGGAGGGACTTGGTCGTCGGCTGGGTGGCGGGCGGGTTGTAGCGGAGGTTGTAGCGGGCGGGCTGCGTGGGGCCCTTGCCGTCGGTCAGGAGTTCGCGGGTGCGTTCCCAGGAGGCGTCTTCGAAGTTGGCGAAGCGGCGCTCGGTGCGGTAGCCGTCGTACCCGCCGGGGTCGGTCCAGAGGACGACGGGCGCGCCGGTGTGGAACATCTGGCCGCAGACGACGATCTCGTCGCCGGCGCGCGGGGCGGGGGCGCCGGGGCGGTGGTCGGTCGTGGAGGCGGTGGGGATGGAGCGGCAGGCGAGGGAGATGAGGATGGCGAGGGGGAGGGTGATGGCAAGGGCGAGGAGGGGGCGGCGAGGCATAGAGTGGTTGTCGGCGGGGGAGAGGTCAGCGGTTGAACATTGAACATTGAACGTCCAACATCGAAGGTCGGAAAAGTTCGATGTTATTACGGCATCCAACCGGGCAGATCCGTCAGCGCCTTGCGCGCGGCTTCGCTCGTCGGCACGCCCCAGGCTTCGAAGAACGGGCCGAGGTTTTTGCCGCAGGCGCGGGAGAGGCGGGTCATCCACTGGTCGTGTTTTTCGAGCTCGGTCTTGGGACGGGCGTTGGCTGGGAGGTTGCGGTATTCGGCGATGGCGGTTTTGAAGGGTTCCCAGCCGAAGGCCATGCGGACTTGCGCGTACATCGCCAGGGCGAGGAACGGGTCGGACTTCCACTTGTCGAAATCGGGCCTGGCGAGGTAGGCCTTGATCTTCGGCTGCATCTTCGGGCCGATGGCGCGGCTGGTGGCGTCTTCTTTGGATACGCCGCACACGGTTTCGAGCGTGTGCATGGTGAAGAGGTTGACGGTGACCTCGGTGGTGCCGTCGAAGGTCCAATCGGGGTGCTGGTGGTTGTGGCCGACCTCGTGATAGAAGCCCCAGCCGCCATCGAGGGTGCGGAGCTTGGGGAGGTCGACGAACGTGTGGGTGACGTCGAGGCCGGTCATGATCGGGTAGCCGGAGTGCATGTAGCCGGCGGAGATGTCGGCGTCACAGACCATGCGCTCGGGGCTCTTGCGGGCGATCGACCAACCGGCGAGGGTGGCAGTGGCGTCCATGACCTGGTCCCAGTGCTTCAGGACGGCGGTCGGGTCGTCGAGGGTGCGGATCGCCTCGGACTTGAGCGTGATGATCAGTTTATCGGTGGCGATCTCGGCCCAGGGGGCGGGGCGGGTGCGGATCGACGTTTTCCAGTCGGCGACGGCGGTCTTGCCCAGGACGAATAGCGGGGCTTCGACGGCGTTTGCGATTTTGACGTCGATCGTGCCGGCGGCGGAGTCTTTGGGGACTTCGACGTAGATCAGGCCGCCGAACGGATTGGCGGCGGTGTTCGCGGGCTTGTCGAGCGCGAACGACTTGGAGATCTCGGGGGCCCTGCGCCAGGCGGCGAGGTGATACGTCTTGTCGGTGTGGGCGCCGATGCGGAGGCGCAGGCCTTTGGTGGCGGCGTCGGGGGGGAGGGCGACGGTGACGGGTTCGCCGGGGGCGGCATAGAGGCCGGTCGAGTGCCAGCGGGGCGTGGCGGTGTCGACGGCGATCGTGCGCTCGATGCGCTTGGCGTCGGCGGGCACGAGGCCGGGGAACTCGGCGGCGGCGGGGTGTGGCTTGTCGCCGATGTCTCGCATCGAGGCGACGAGGGCGACGCGGGCGAGGGCGTCCGACTGGCGGAGGGGTTTCTTGAACGTGGGGAGCTTGAGGTTTGGCGCGACGGCGAGCTTGCGGAGGCGGGCGATCGGCTCGGCGTCGGCGGGGAGGTCGGTCAGGGCGCGGAGGAGGGTGGCGCCGGCGGTCTCGAGTTCGACGTTCTTTGGGCCGCGCACGAGTTCCGCGCCGGCCGGCCCGGCCTTCTCGAGCATCGTCAGCGCGTGGGCGACGTGGAGCGCGGGCGAGATTGGCTTGGACGGGCGGATCGTGTCGTTCTCGTCGCCCCCGGTGGTGGCGGCGGCGAAGGCGAGGCCGACGCCGACGAGGAAGCGGTTGCCGGGGTGGTCGGCGAGGGACTTCTGGGCCCAGCCGGTGACGGCGAGGACGGCGGTGCCGCCGGCGTCGACGTAGGCGCGGAGAAGGGCGGCGTCTTCGGCGGTCGCGGGGAGGCTCGGCGGAAGGAAGACGGCATCGCACTTGGCGCCGGGCGTGAGCGTGTCGCGCCAGCGGGCGGCGGGGACGTCCTGGGCGTCGACGTTGAGCTTGGCGAGCGCGGGCGTGAGGGCGCGGTTCTGGATCACGGCGACGCGGGGCTTTTCTTTGCCGGCGAGCTTGAGGAGGTTCTCGAAGAGCCTGGCGGTCTGGCCGGCGTCCC
>DATHXE010000314.1:0-4488 GCA_035459845.1 Tepidisphaeraceae bacterium
CCGACGTACTCGCCGGGGCCGGGCCCGCGACCATCGGCGACGCCCGGGTGTCGGACGCGATCGTCCGCGCGATGATCAGGCCGGCCGCGGACGCGGTCGGCCGCCGGTTCGCGGGCCGCCCGCTCGTCGAGGCCGCCGTCCGCCACACGCTGGCCGTCACGTTCCTGGCGATCGGGCAGGGCGCGCTCGCGCTCCCCCAGGCCGAGGCCGCGCTGGGCACGCGCCGCAAACTGCTCGGCGACGACCACCCCGATACCCTGCAGTCGCAGAACGTCTACGCGATCGCCCTGCAGGTGACCGGGGGCGCCGCCGCCGCGGAGCCGATGTTCAAGGACGCGCTGGAGCGTACGCGCCGCGCCATGGGCCCGGACCACGCCGACGCGATTTCCGCCCTGGGCAACTACGCCGGAGCGCTCGAGCTGCTCGGCCGCGACGCGGACGCCGCGGCGTTGCGGAAGGAGGCGTTCGAGCGTTGCTCACGGACGCTGGGCGTCGACCACCCCGACACGATCTCGGCGACCAGCAACTACGCCGCCGCGCTCGTGCAACTCGACCGCCCGGGCGACGCCGAGCCGTTGCTCGCGCGCGTGCTCGACTTCAGGCAGCGCACACTCGGGGAGGAGCACCCGGACACCCTGGGCGCGATCAACGGCTACGCGAGCGCGCTCGACGCTTTGGGCCGGCCGGCCGATGCAGAACCGTTGTTCAAGGCCGTCCTCGACCGCCGCCGGCGCGTCCTCGGCGCCGACCACCCGGACACGCTCACGTCAATCAACAACTACGCCGCCGTACTGGCCCGCGCAGGTCGCGACGACGAGGCCGAGCCGCTCTTCAAGGCCGCCCTCGACGGGCGGCGCCGCGTCTTCGGCGTCGACCACCCGCAGTCGCTCGCGTCACTCCACAATTACGCGGAGGCGCTCGACGCGCTCGGCCGGCCCGAGGAGGCCGAGCCGCTCTACAAGGACGTCCTGGAGCGCCGCCGGCGCGTGCTCGGGCCCGATCACCCCGCGACGCTGTCGTCGCTGAACAACTACGCGCTCGTGCTCGAGTCGCTCGACAGGGCGGGGGACGCCGAGCCGCTGTTGCGGAGCGCGATGGAGAGCAACGAGCGAGTCCGGGGCGTCGACCACCCCAACACCGTGACGGCCCTGGCGAACTACGCCAATGTACTCGTGCTGCTCGGGCGGCTCGACGAGGCCCGGACGTTTTACGGCACGGCGCTGGAGCGGGCGGCGTCGAGTCCCGCGCTGGGCCCGAAGCACGCCGACACCATCCGGTACGCGGGCGAACTCGCCAAACTGCTCGACCTCCTCACGCGCGACAAGGAGGCCGCCGCGATCCGCCTTAAGTTCAATCTCCCCGGCGAACGGTCATTCTAAGCCCCATGTGGCATGGGTACCGCCCCTTAGGGCGATACCCGTGTTCAGCGCTCAGTCGCGCGAAACGCGCTCCCCTCCGGGCGGCGCTGCGCTTGCCCTCCGGGTCGCGGCTAAACGGGTCACCTCGGTCACCTCCCCTTCCCCTCGCCGCGCTCCGCCTTCGCCGTCCCACCTCGCCGCGCCGTCGGCGCCACCCGCGTCAAATCCACCACCCCCGGCGAGAACATCTCGATCCCGCGCCCCGGCACGATCGGGCTCGACTCGAAGTCCAGCGAATCGTTCTGCACCGGCAGCCCGTTGAAATCAAATCCGGTGAGCGGGAAGATCTTCCCGTTCAAGAACACCTGCATGTTCGCCGGCACCGTCGGGCCCGACACGTGGTTCACGCCGATCCCGTAGAACTGCCGGGGAAACGTCGCCGGCCACGACGCGATTTCGATGCCGCCCTTTGCCCCGCCCTGGTGGTCGAACGCCGCCCGCCCGCCGGACGCCGAGTTCTGCAGCGCCGCGCTCGGGTAGACCGACTCGGCCGCGTTGGACACCATCAGGTCCAGGTTCGCGTTGCCCGTCCACCGCAGCACGAAGTTCAGGTTGTTCGGCAGGAGCGGGATCAACGCGCGGTTGTCCGGAACCGACCCGCCCTTGACGATCCGGATGCCGCTCTCGCGGTCGATCGACACGACGCTCCCGCGCGAGACAAGGTCCGTGATCAGCGCGTCCTCGCTCCGCTCGCGGGAAGACGCGCTCGCCGGGTCCACGATCGCCTGCGCCAGCGCGGTTTCCGCGGCCGTCCCGTGCGTCGAGTCCACCCGCGCCTTGTCCCTGCCGCCCAGCGCCACCGTTTGCCGCTTGAACGCCGAGAACTCCGCCCGCCCGGTCAGGCTCACGGCCTCGGGCGGGAACGGGCGGCTGTCGGTCAGGCTCACGTTCGTCCCGCGGACCGCCAGCGTCGCGTTGGGGCTGCGGATCGTCGACTCGTTCTCCACCCCCCCTGCCGCGACGTCGTACCGCGTCCGCCCGTACTTCATCCCGAGATCGGTGCGCGTCCGCCCCGACGCCTGGCGGTAGGCCGTCAGCAGCTTGACTGTCCCCAGCCGGTCGAGCGTGATCGTCTGGTCGGGGTCGATGACGAACTGCACCGCGCTCCGCAGCCCCGTGCGGAACGCCGCCCCCTCCGGGACGACCATCCCCACCTTCGCAGGCTGCCACGGCGCGGCCTCCGCCGGCTGGATCTCGACCATCCCGCGCAGCGCCGTGATCCGCCCGGTGAGCGAGTGCGCCGCCGCCGGTTCGGGTTGCGACAAGGCGAGGTGAGCCGGCACGACCGCGATCAACACCACGCAAACACAACAGAGTTGGCCCGGCCGCATACGCGCCTCCGGTTCGTCAGAACGCGATCGTCAGCCCTGCAAAGATGAACTGCCGCACGTCCCCGCTCACGACCACGTCCGAGTTCGGGAAGAACACCCCGTACCGCACCGCCAGCGTCACGTCGCTCGTGATCTGCCAGTTGACGAACACGTCCGGCTCGATCCCCAGGTACCGCCCCGTGAGCGTCGGCTCGTCGATCGGCGCGTCGCCCTCCAGCTTGCCGAACACGAACAGGTCCGCCCCGACCTGCAGGCGCCGAAACCGCGAGTGCTCGGGCATCGGGAACGTCGACGCCCCGACCCGAACCGCCATCAGGTTCGACACGGCTGGCGCGAACGCGAGCCCCGTGTTCACCAGCCCGAACCCGTTGAACGCGCGGTCGGAAGTCCCCGGCTTGTTCCCGCCGAACGTGTCGGACGTGTGCAGCCGGTCGTCGTCCCCCGAGGCGAGGATCAGTTCCGCCGACAACCGCGTCCGCCGCAGGTCGGTGAACAGGTAATCCAGCCGCACGTCGACCGCCCACGCGTCCACGTCCTCCTCCGTCTGATCCACCGGCACGACCGGCCCGCCCGGCGTGACGAAACTATTCGACAGCCCCCGCCCGCCCTCGTACACGAACTCCACCCCGTACCGGATCCGGTCGCCGAGCGTGCCGGTCGAGCCCGCGCCCACGTACCACGTGTTGTAGTTGAAGCGCGTCTGGAACACGCCGGTCGAGCGAACCTCGTCGTGGTTGTAATCCTGCTGGGCGACCGCGTAGACGAACGGCGTGTGATTGGGCGTCAGTTGGAGCGACAGCAGCGCCCCGTAGAACCCGCGCCGCGTGTGGTCGTCGAAGTGCGGGCGCGACGCGTCGAAGTCGACCGTGTCATGCACCGGCGTGACGCCGCCGATCAACTGCAGCGAAAGCCTGCCCGCGACCAGGTCCACCGCCGCCCCGTCCAGCACCTGGCTCAGCGCCAGCCCGTTCCCCCAGTACGTGAGCTGGCGACCGCCCTGCACGGCCACGTTGTAATCGACCGCCCGCCCCTCGTACGCCGCGAGGTATCGCTGGTAGTCAAACCGGTAGTACGCGCGGTCGAGGCGGAAGTGGGCCTCGTCCCCCTCGCCGTCGAAGCTGTCGCCGTCGTTGAAGTCCTGGTAGCTCGCCACGCCGCGGGCGTACCACTCGTGCACCCCGTCCACGTTGACGCGCACGTAACCGAGCAGGTCGGCCTGCCGGAGCACGTGCGTCTCGCGGTGCAGGTCTTCGATCAGGGCGTAATTGAGGCTGAGTTGTCCGCCGTAGTCGAACAGCGTCCGCTGGTCGACCGGAAGCGCGGGGTCCGCCCGGAGCATCGTCTCCCGCTGGATCTGCTCGAGCTGCCGGTTAAACCGTTCGACCGACGTCTGAGCCCGGGCGGATGTGACGAGCATCGCCAGGAAGCCGGCCAAGATGAGCACGCGCGATTCGCCCATGTGCCGGCTCCAGCCTAGTTATGTCAGACGATTTGAGCAAATAATATCGATTTCCAAATCGATGCGATTGACGTACGTCGAGCGGGCCGTTCCAAGCCGCGTCACGCCTCCCAGACCGCCGGCACGCGTTTGCGGACGTGGAACGCGGTCGCACCGACGATGCGGGGGACGGCGTCGGCAAGCGGCGCGACCGTGCTGGCCGATGCCACGACGGTGGCGCCCTTTGTGGGTGCCGGGGTCACGCGGGGCTTCGCGGACGTCGGCGGCCGAGGGGCCGCGA
>DATHXE010000315.1:0-2491 GCA_035459845.1 Tepidisphaeraceae bacterium
TTGGCGGGTTCGGTACGGGGCGGTGCGTCAGGTCGTCTGTCAGACGCCGTGTGGTGACGGACGGAGCGTCCGGCAAGCACCGATGGGAGTCGAGAAATTTGCGAGAAGCAGGCGAGGGGTTGGGATCGACGTGTTGCAGCACGAGGGCCGTCTACGGGAGTTTTTGCGGCATAATCGCCGTTTTAAGGGGCTCTGATGCGGATGAGTCCGGCGCGGGGGTTGCGGCACGGACGTTGCAAGGGAGTGGCCCGCCTGCAACGGATGGGGCCGGCGCGTGAGAGCGCGGCGGACTGTCCGGGGCGGATACGACGGGCGCGAGCCCGGCGCGAATGTTTGTCGTTTGAACTGACCAAACAGTGCCGCTGAAGCGGCCCTGCCGAGGGAGATTCCCTGCGCGCCTCACACGGGTGCGCGACCGAGTGATTGGGAGACCGAACCATGTCTTACGTAGCGATGCCCGATGACCTGGCGACCGGCGCGCCCGAGGAGACGGCGCCGATCGCGCCCGGGCGGGTGAGCTCGGGGATGCGGTGGCTGGACGTGATCCTCCGCGGCGGGCTGCCGGCGAACCGGGTGTACCTGGTGCTCGGCGAGCCGGGGACCGGGAAGACGACGCTGTCGTTGCAGTTCCTGCTGGCCGGGGCGATGCAGGGCGAGACCGTGCTCCTCGTGACGCTGGCGGAGACGCGCGACGAGCTGGCCGCGGTGGCGGAGTCGCACGGGCTGGACATCTCGCCGATCCAGGTACACGAGGTGAGCACGTCGGACGCGGGGCTGGAGGCGGGGAGCGACCCGGTGGACGCCGGCGAAGCGGACCTGCCCGAGCAGGACTACACGGCGCTGCACCCGGAGGAGGTGGAGCTCGGGGAGAGTTTGCGGAAGATCGTAGACGTGGTGCGGCGGACCAAGCCGTCGCGCGTGGTCGTGGACTCGCTGACCGAGATCCGGCTGCTTGCACGGGAGCCGGTGCGGTACCGGCGGCAGATTTTGGCGCTGAAGACCTTCTTCATGAAGTGCGGGTGCACGGTGTTCTTCATCGACGACCCGTCGTCGCGCGGGGGGGCCGAGAGCCAGTTGCAGACGATCTGCCACGGGGTGATGCAGCTCGAGCGGCTGGCGCCGGAGTACGGGCGGGAGCGGCGGCGGATGCAGGTGCTCAAAATGCGCGGGGTGCAGTTCCACGGGGGGTACCACGACTACGTGATCCGCCCGGGCGGGCTGGTGATCTGGCCGCGGCTGGTCGCGTCACACCACCGGCGGCATTACGACCTGGTCCCGGTGCCGAGCGGGGTGGCGCAGATCGACCAGCTGATGGGCGGCGGGCCGGACCGCGGGACGACCATGCTCGCGCTGGGCCCGGCGGGGGTCGGCAAGTCGTCGCTGTGCCAGCAGTACTGCATGGCGGCGGCGGCGCGGGGCGAGTACTTCGCGTGGTTCAGCTTCGACGAGCGGCTCGAGACGATCTTCAAGCGCGGGACGTCGATGAAGTTCGATTTGCGCGGACTGGCTGAGGCGGGCCGGTGCTCGATCGAGCAGGTCGACCCGGGGAGCTTGTCGCCGGGCGAGTTCATCCAGCGGGTGCGGCGGCAGGTGGAGAAGTTCGGCGCGCGGGTCGTCGTGATCGACTCGCTGAACGGGTACATGAACTCGATGCCGGGCGAGCGGTTCCTGACGATCCAGATGCACGAGCTGCTGACGTACCTGAACCAAATGGGGGTACTGACGATCATCGTGATCGCGCAGCACGGGCTGCTCGGGGCGCAGATCGACCCGCCGATCGACCTGAGCTATTTGTCGGACTCGGTGGTGGTGCTGCGGTACTTCGAGGCGGCCGGGCACGTGCGGCGGGCGATGGCGGCGGTCAAGAAGCGCGGCGGGGCGCACGAGACGAGCGTGCGCGAGTTCCAGGTGACCGAGACGGGGCTGCGGCTGGGCGAGCCGCTCGAGCAGTTCCAGGGGATCCTGACGGGGCAGCCGGAACTGCTGGACCGGGAATGCGGTCGTGGCGGCGGCGGCGGGATGCCGCGCGGTGGGCCGCTGATGCGCGCCGGGGCGGGGCCGGAGTCGGCGCCGTCGCCGGGGGACGACGGGCAGGCCTCGCGGACGAGGTGACGTCGCGACGGCGCGAGGCGACCGCTGGGCGGCCATCGCGAGGCGCATGCATCGAGTTGTCGAGAGAGGAATGGATTGCGATGTCTACGATGCCGAACATTCCGCCCGCGACGCTCGTCGAGCCCGAAGAGGGGAACGGGTTCGGGGCGGTGTTGTCTCGGGGCACGCCCGAAACTGAAGCCAGAGCCGCTGAAGCGGCCCCGCAGACGGGGGATGCGGTGGACCGGCCCGAGCGGGTGATGCTGCTCGCGCCGACGGGGCGGGACGCGGCGCTGCTGGCGGGGCAGTTGCGGCGCCGCGGGTTTGTGGTCGACGTGTGCGCGGACCACGACGATCTGTGCCGGGCGGTGCGGGCCGGGTGCGGGGCGGCGTTCGTCGC
>DATHXE010000316.1:0-14132 GCA_035459845.1 Tepidisphaeraceae bacterium
GCACGCCCATTTCGACCACTTCGCGGACCACGCGGTCGTCACCGAGGCGTTTCCGAACGCGAAGGTGCTCCTCCACCCACTCGACGCGGCCAAGATGCGCAGCCCGACGCTGCAGACGCGGATGTTCCAGTTGCCGTTCACCATCCCGGGCCGCGAGGCCGACGCGCCGGTGAACGACGGCGACGTCCTGCGGATCGGCGAGACCGAGGTCCGCGCGATCCACACGCCCGGCCACGCGCCGGGCCACGTCATGTACTGGTTCCCAAGCGACGGCGTGCTCGTCGGCGGCGACCTGATCATCTGCGGGGCGGTGGGCCGGACGGATTTCCCGGAATCGGACGAGGATCAGTTGATCGAGAGCATTCGGAAGGTGTACGCGACCTGCCCGGACGAGACGCAACTCCTGCCGGGACATTGCGAGGAGACGACGCTCGGCCAGGAGCGGCGGACGAACGTGTACGTGCGCGAGGTGTTGCGGGGATGAGGGGGCGAGCCCCACGCACTGAACACACGCCGCGAAATGAAGAAGGCCGCACCACGCCGGTGCGGCCCTCTGCTCTCTCAGACGTTCGTGAACGAAAGCTTACTTCGCCGGGGGCGCGCCCGCGCCGGGGCGACGGCCGCCGCCAGCCCCACCGGCCGGGATGTCGGCGAGCGTGAGCTTGACGTCGACGGTCTTGCCCGTCTCGACGGTGACCTTCGATCGCCCCATGCCCTTCTCGCGGGAGCCGGCGAGGACCATGTACTCCCCGGCCGGGACGCCCTTGATCTCGAACTTGCCGGCGTCGTCGGTCTTGCCCGAGGCGACCGGTTCGGGGCGGGTGCCACCGCGACCGCCACCGGCGCCGGGAGCCGGCTTCTCCGGGGGCTTCTCCGCGTCGGCCTTGGGCGCCGCCGGGCGCTCGCCGGCCGGGCGCGGCTTCACCACGCGCACGTCCAGCCCGGCGGCCGGCTTGCCTTCCTTGTCCACGACGGTGCCGGTGATCGTCCCGCCGTCCGCGGCGACCGCGGGCGAGGACGAGAAGCCGATCATCAGGCCGAAGGCGGCGACGGCGGGGGCCATCCACTTGATCATGCGGGTCATGCGAAACTCCGGTTGGATTGCGGACCAGTCCGGCCCGAGGCGCGCCGTCCGCCGACACTGGCGGGAAGGGTTGTGAGCGGCGCTCGTGCCACGTGTGTCCGGTCAGTGATACGCCCGAACCGCGGGTTTATTGCGACCGCTCGATATTCCCTTAGTGGGACACGGTCGAGCTACAGCAGGCGCCCGCGCGCGATCACGCGCGTGGGCGCGGGCCGCGTGCGAATCGCGTCGAACCGGTCCGCCACCGGCAGGATTACGCAGTTCGCCTCCCGGCCCGGCGCGATGCCGTAGGCCTGCGGCGGGAGGTCGAGCGTGCGGGCCCCGCCGAACGTGACCATGTCGTAGCACGCGTCGATCTCCGCCCTGCCCATCATGTGGCACGCGTGCACGGCCATGTGGGCCGCGTCCAGCATGTTGCCGGTGCCCAGCGCGTACCACGGGTCCATGAGGCAGTCGTAGCCGAGCGAGACGTTCAGCCCGGCCTGCCAGAGTTCCTTTACGCGCGTCAGGCCGCGCCGCGTCGGGTAGTTGTCGGTCCTGCCTTGGAGGACGATGTTGATCAGCGGATTGGCGACGAAGTGGATCTTCGCGCGATCGAGGAACCGCATGAGCTTGGCGGCGTAAGCGTTGTCGTACGATCCGAAGGCGGTGGTGTGGCTCGCAGTCACGCGCGGGCCGTTACCCGCGCGGATCGCGCACGCGGCCATGACCTCGAGGAAGCGCGACTGCGGGTCGTCGACCTCGTCGCAGTGCACGTCGATCATGCGGTCGTAGCGCGTGGCGAGTTCGAACACCTTGTGCACGCTGGCGACGCCGTCCTCGCGCGTCAGTTCGTAGTGCGGGATGCCGCCGACGGCGTCGGCGCCCATCCGCAGCGCCTCCTCCATCCGCTCGAGTTGGGCGGGGCCGCCGTACAGGCCGTCCTGCGGGAACGCGACGATCTGCAGGGTCATCCGGTCGCGCACCTCTTCGCGGAGTTCGAGGAGCGCGCGGAGGGCGACGAGCTTTTCCTCCGAGACATCCGCGTGGGTGCGCACGTACAGCACGCCCTGCTTCAACTGCATGTCGAGCGCGCGCCGGACGCGCTCCTTCACGTCGCGCAGCGTGAGCTTGGCCTTGAGCGCCCGCCAGATCTCGATGCCTTCGAACAGCGTGCCCGATTGGTTCAGGCACCGGCCGCGGTCGGTCAGGGCGGAGTCGAGGTGTACGTGGGACTCGACGAACGCCGGCGACACGAGCCCGCCGGCGGCGTCGATCACGCGCGCGCCGCGCGGGGCCGTCAGGCGCGGCCCGAGGCGGGCGAACGCGCCGTCGACGATGAGCACGTCGGCCCGCGAAGCCGGCTCGGCCGGGGCGGTCAACACGCGTCCGTTCCGGATCAGGATCGATGGACCTGGCATGGGCAGCCCCGTCAGAAGCGCGGCCGGGAACCCGTATGGCCGAGTGTACCGGATTGTGTCACGGAGGTGACGTTCGGGCGCCCGGCCGGGCGATCTTGACAGCCGGCCTACCGTCCCTAAAATCCTCACTCCAATTCGAGCGGCTGTGGCGGAATTGGCAGACGCGCAAGATTCAGGTTCTTGTACCGCAAGGTGTGCTGGTTCGACTCCAGTCAGCCGCATCAATGAAGACCCCCGGGATGACCTCCCGGGGGTTTTTCGTTTGAGAGCCTTGGGAGTCCTACCGGAACGGCGCGAGGCGCGGATCCCCTTTTAGTCGCTGGGCTTGCCCGGCGCGTCTCGCGGCGCCGCCGATCCGAATTCGCCCGATCTGAAGCCACACAAATCGTTCGGACAGGTAGGTGTTTGCAGTCCCACGGTCGCCGTGCGCACGAGTCTCCGACCCCGACCCATGCCCCTCCACCTCCGTGGACTAATCGCCGCGCCGTTCACACCGTTCACCACCGACGGCGGGCTCCATCTCCCCGCCGTCGCGGCCCAATACGCCTCCCTCCGCGCCCACGGCGTCTCGGGCGCGTTCGTCTGCGGCACCACCGGCGAATTCTCATCGCTGACGCCCGACGAGCGCAGCGCCTTGGCCGGGCGGTGGCGGGATGTGGCGCCGGCCGATTTCCCGCTGATCGTCAACGTCTCCGATACCGCCCAGGCGACCGCAATCGGCCTGGCCGAGCATGCAAAGCAGATCGGCGCGACGGCCATCGCCTGCATGGCTCCGTGTTATTTGAAGCCGCAGACCGCCGCAGACGTCGCCGCGTTCGTCAGGCCCGTCGCCGCCGCCGCCGCCCCCCTGCCGTTCTTCTACTACCACTTCCCGGCGATGACCGGCGTGCCGATCCCCCTGTACGACGCCCTGGACGCGATCGACGCCCCGACCCTCGCGGGCGCGAAATTCAGCGGGACGGACCTGTCCGACTTGGGTCGTTGTTTCGACGCGTTCGCCGACCGCCTCGACCTGTTGCTCGGCAACGAGGCCCTCCTGCTCCACGCCCTCACGCTCGGCGGGCGGGCCTTCGTCGGGGCGACGTTCAACTTCGCCGCGCCGATGTTCCGCCGACTGATCGACGCGTTCGACAAGGGCGACCTGGCCGCGGCCCGCGCCGAACAGTCTCACGCCTCCGACTTGCTGAGAATCTGCGAGTCGTTCGGCGGGCTCCGCGCGTGGAAGGCGATCACCGCCGCGACGGGCGTCGACCCTGGGCCGGTTCGTCCTCCCTTACGGCCGGTAGGCGCGGACGAGCGCGCCCGGCTCTTCGAAGCCCTTGGCCACCGCGGCTTCGCCCGCCCGGTGTGAACCGGTCACACGCGCTCGAGCAGTTCGCGAACGTCGGGGTTCAGGGCGAGAAAGTCATGGTGCCGGCCGACGCCGAACTGGTTGAAGAACCGCGTGCACTCGAAATTCCGGCACGACTGCGGGCGGTCGTCGTAAATCGTGCAGAGCTTCGTCGCGGCGTCGAGGAATTGGCACCGGCCGGCGTCGGTGTAAGGAAGGACGCGCTCGACAGTCGGCCGGCCGTCGTCGCCGGTCACGGAAAGCGGAATAGCGAACGGGGCGAAGCGGGCGTACTCCTGCGGTTGCAAAAGGACGGCGAACGCGTGCCCGTTCTGCGAACAGCAGGCGGCCCGGCACTGCGGACACGGGCTGGCGCCGAGGATGGCGAGGCGGAGGGACATCACGCGGCCGCTTCGCACGACGTCTCACCGCCGCCGTTCACTTCGTCCGCCGCGTCCGGAGCCGGCCAGACGCCCGGGCCTTCGCTGGCGTACCACGTGTCGAGCACACGCTTCCAGTCGCGCAGCGAACCGACGTTGATGAACTCGTGTTTGACCTTGGCGGCCTCGGGGTGGAAGCGGGCGTACTTGATGCCCATCTTGCGCATTCGCCGGCCCGCGAAGGACTCGCCGTGGATCTGCATGGCGATCGCGAAGTGCTCCTCCAAGGCGAGGCGCTGCTCGCCGATGGTCGGCGGGGCGAGTTCGGCGGCGGGTTCTGCGAGGAGTCGGGTCGCCTGCTCGAAGACCCAGGGGTTGCCGATCGCGCCGCGGGCGATCCAGACGACGTCGACGCCGGTCTCCTTCAGCATCCGCACCGCGTCGTGGGCGGTGAAGACGTCGCCCGAGCCCAGGATCGTGCGGGTCGGGTAGCGCTGCTTGATCTGCTTGAGGACCGACCAGTCGGCCCGGCCCGCGTACTTCTGCTCGACCGTGCGGGCGTGGACGCGCACGGCGGCGAGGCCGGTCGACCACGCTGCCTCAATTACTCGGTCGAACGCGTCCTGCGCCTGTGGCGAATCGTCGAACGCCCGGCGGAGGGAGGCCGTGAGCGGGACGTGCGCGGGGACGGCGTCGCGGGCGGCTTTCAGGATCGCCAGCGCGCGGTCGGTGTCGAAAAGCATGTGCCCGCCGCGCGCCTTGTTCTTGATCTTCTTGACCGGGCACGCGAAGTTCAGGTCGACCACGTCGTACCCGCTGTTGCCCAGGATCGCGGCTGCGCGGGCCATCTCGTCCGGCTCCGATCCGATCACCTGCCCGGCGACGGGGTGGTCCTCGTCGTCGATGTCGATCGACTTCTTGAGCCCCTGCCCGCCGGCGAGCATGATCACGTCGAGCAGCGCCTCGGTGACCGCGTACGGGCACCCGCGGCGCCGCGCGACGACCCGCATCGCCCGGTCGGAATACCCGGCAAGACCTGCCTGGCAGAACGGGACGGGGAGCTCAATGGGACCGATGCGCATCGAGTCCAGCTTATAGGAACCGGACGCACCCGACAAACCGGAACCGGTAGCGCCGGTCACAGAGCGTCGCACGCCCGGGTCCGTTGGGTATACTCGCGCCCGACGCGAATCGCGCCCCGAAGCGCCTCACGGAGGTTTGATGACGTCGCACAACTCGGTGCCGGACTACTCGGACGAGACGCCACGCGGATGGTTCTCCCGCGGCCTCGCCGCCTACCGCGCCTGTCCGCTTTACCTCCGCATCCTGATCGGGATGGCCCTGGGCGTGGTCGCCGGCCTTGCCCTCAAGAAGGAGGCCCAGCCCCTCATGTGGGGGAGCAAGCTCGTCCTGCAGTTCCTGACGGCCCTCGCCCCGGCGCTGATCCTCGTCGCCGTCGTCGACGCGATCCTCAACGCCAACGTCCAGGGCCGCCACGCCGCCCGGCTCGTCTTCCTCCTGATCCTCAACACGCTCGTGGCGATCGTGGTCGGCCTGTGCGTCGCCAACGCGGTCCGGCCGGGCGTGGGGGCCCACCCCGACGTGAAGGCCCAGCGCGAGCTCCCCAAGTCCGACCAGGTCGGGCAGCAGCTCTACGACCAGATCCCGACCAGCCTCCTCGGGCCGCTCGTCACGAACAACGTGATCGGCGTGGTGATCGTCGCGGTCGTGTTCGGCATCGCCTTCCGACGGGTCTCGCTCGAGCACGACCTGACCGTCGTCAACCAGTTCGTGCGACTCTTGTTCCGCGCGATCACGGTCGTGCTCCACTGGGTCCTCGACGTCGTCCCGATCGCCGTGTTTTGCACCGTCGCGTACACGATCGGCATGCAGGGGTTCGCGCCGTTCGTGAAGCTCGCGTGGTTCATGTGCGCGGTGCTGCTCGCGCTGGGGCTGCAGCTCACGTGGTACCTGGCGCGCGTGCGCTACGGGTCGTGGGTGAGGCCGGGCGCGCTCGTCCGCGGCATGCGCGACGCGATGTTCATGGCCTTCAGCACGGCCAGCTCGACGGTGACGATGCCCGTCACGTACGCCTGCCTCCGCGAGAAGGTCGGCCTCCGGGAAGACTCGGCGTCGATGGGGGCGCTCGTCGGGTCGAACTTCAACAACGACGGCACCGCCCTCTACGAGGCCATGGCCGCCCTCTTCGTCGCCCAGATGATCGGGTACGACTTGTCGCTCGGGCAGCAGGTCGTCATCGTGCTGATGAGCGTGATCGCGTCCGTCGGCGCGGCCGGCATCCCCGAGGCCGGCCTGGTCACGATGACCCTCGTCTTCAGCGCCGTCGGCCTGCCCAAGGAATACATCCTGTTCCTCATCCCGGTCGATTGGTTCCTCGACCGCTGCCGCACCGTGATCAACATGATGGGCGACGTGAACGTCGCGTGCCTTCTGGACGGAAAAGTGCGGACGGCGGCAGTGGCGACCCCTGTTCCGTTGCTGGAGAAGACGGTAACGACCGAGAGCGCGGTGTGACTGACTGACCGCACGTAGCGACCAGACCACAACAGAAGAGACGACATGGGAATGTTCGATTGGCTCTTGGGTACCGACCCGACCGACAAGTGGCCGCTGCAAAACCTCACGCCGCTCGAGTACGACCTCGACCACCACCGCCTGTGCGGGATCCGCCTCGGGGCAACCGTGCAGGCGTTTGAGACGCTCGGCCGCGCCGAAGACCGCCCCGCCGCGCGGAAGGGCCGGCTCGTGTATTACACCCGCGGGTTCGAAGTCCACACGGAACAGGGCCACGTGATGGACGCCTACCTGTATTTCACCGACGACTGGGGTCCTGCCGGATCGGGCGCACGACCGTTCGCCGGCAAACTCGCCATCGCCGGGCGCGAGGTGCGATGGACCGCGCGGACGACCGAGCCCGAGGTCATCAACGCCTTGGGCGAGCCGACCGAGCGCAAGCAACACGACGACGGCGAAGTCCTCCTGCGCTACATCCGGGGCTCGCTGATGTACGAGGTGTCGATCACCGACCGCGGGACGCTGGAGGCGATCGAAGTGACGGCCGAGGAGAAGGTGGGGTAACGATTCGTGGCCCTTCGTGGCATGGGTACCGCCCGTAGGGCGATACCCGTGTCTTACGCCCGATCGCGGGAAACGCGCTCCCCTGCGGGCGGCGCCGCGCCTGCCCTCCGGGTCGCGGCTAAACTTGGACATGGCACGCGAGGTCAACTTCGACGGCATCGTCGGCCCGACCCACAACTACGCCGGCCTCTCCTTCGGCAACGTCGCGTCGCGACTGCACGGCGGTTCCACCTCGCACCCGCGCAAGGCCGCGCTCGAGGGGCTCGCGAAGATGCAATTCCTGGCAAGCCTCGGCGTAGCCCAGGCGGTGCTGCCCCCGCACCTCCGACCGGACGTGGAGACCCTCCGACAGTTGGGTTTCGACGGTAACGACGACGCCGCGGTGATCGCCCGCGCAAGCCGCGAGGCTCCGCCGCTCCTCGCCGCATGCGCGAGCGCCTCCGCCATGTGGGCGGCCAACGCGGCGACCGTGACCGCCTCCGCCGACAGCGCCGACGGCCGCGTCCACTTCACACCCGCCAACCTCGTGAGCACCCTGCACCGTTCCATCGAGCCGCCGGTGACCGCGCACGTGCTCCGCCAGATCTTTCCGGACGTCGCGAAGTTCGCCCATCACGCCCCCCTGCCCGCGGCGCTCCCGCTGGGGGACGAGGGCGCGGCGAATCACACCCGGCTGTGGGCCCACCCCGAGGGGCAGGGCGTGGAGGTCTATGTCTACGGCCGGACCGACGACGCCGACGCGGCCGCACCCCAGCGCTTCCCCGCGCGACAGAATCGCCGGGCCAGCGAGGCAATCGCGCGATCCCACCGCGTGCAAAACGCGGTCTTCGTCCAGCAGCACCCCGCCGCGATCGACGCCGGCGTCTTCCACAACGACGTCGCGTGCGTCGGCCACCGCAACGTCCTCCTGATCCACGCCGGCGCGTGGGCCGATCAGGCGGCGCGCCTGGCGGACGTGAGGGCCACCTTCGCGCGCGTCTGCGGTCACGAGTTGATCGTCCTCGAAGTGCCGCCGGACGAATTGAGCCTCACCGAGGCCATCGACACGTACTTGTTCAACAGCCAGATCGTGACCGTCGGCGACGGCTCGCTGGCGCTCATCGCGCCCGCCGAGTGCCGGGAGCACGGCCGGGCGAGGGAGATCGTCAACTTAATCGTCGACGGCGATAACCCGATCGCCGCCGCCCACTTCATCGACGTCCGCCAGAGCATGCGAAACGGCGGCGGGCCGGCGTGCCTGCGCCTGCGCGTGCCACTCACCGACGACGAACTCGCGGCCATCGCCCCGGGCGTGTTTTGGTCCGAATCGCTCCACGCGCGACTGACGACGTGGGTCGAAAAGTGGTACCGGGAATCGCTCGCGCCTGCGGAACTGGCCGACTCGAAGCTGCTCGAAGAGGCCCGCGGGGCGCAGGCGGAACTCGAGCAAATACTACAGATCCGACCGATCGAATACTGAGCCGACGTCGGGTGCCATGGCCACGCGCCGGATCGGTCACGAAGTAGAAGAAGCGAGGTCGCGTGGCCATGCCATTTGGCGACCGGCATGGCCACGCGAACACCGTGTCCGTATTTGCAAACGCCCGGGCGCGTGGCCATGGCACCCGGCCAACCCTCAGGGCGCGATCCTCAATTTCGGAACGTGACCTACGCGCGCGAAGACGCCGGCACGTCTCCTCCAGCGTGCCGGCGTCCGATTGCGATGAGTTGTGCGGTCCAATCCGCTTACCGGCGACGCCGGCGGGCGAGGCCCATCGCCGCGACGCCGACCAGCGACAACACGCCCGGCTCGGGGATCGGGGCGGGCACGACGACTTGCGTCACGGTTACGGCGAACGACCCCTGCGCCGCGAACGCCGCCTCGTTGAAGAACGGCGCCGTCCCCACCCACCCGGTGCCCGCGTCCGCCGTCGTCGACAGCGTGTACGTCCCGGCCGGCGTGTCGGATGCGACCGTAATCGTGTACGCGGCCAGGATGTACTGCCCCGCCGACAGCGGGCTGCCCACGTTGGCGATCGACGCGCCCAGGTCCAGTCCGTTGCGCGGGGCGGCGTTGCCCGGGCGCACCGAGATCAGGCTGTAATTCGTGTCTTCGACGCCCGGGTTGGCCCCGTTGTCGCCGGCGTCGGCCTTGATCAGGTCGGAGAACGAGCTGCCGGCGTTGTTGCGGTCCTTGATGCGGAACTTGCCCGCGATCGACGTCGGGGTCGACAGGTAGTAGTCGACGCCCGTCACCTGCTCGCCGGTCGAGATCAGGCTCGCGGTCACGGTGAACGTCTGCCCGGCCGTCACGGTCACGGCGGTCGGGGTCGCGTCGTTGTCGCTCAGCTTGAGGGCGACGGTCGCGCGGGCCGGAGCGGCCCAGGCGGCGGCCAGGGAAAGGGCGGCGCCAGCGAGCATCGCGTTGGTGGAAAATCGCATGATCAGGCCTCCGGGTCGGTCGAGTTCGTCGTTCGGGCCCGCGCTCGATAGCGGCGGGGACAATTCGAACTTCGAACCGAAAGCAAGGTGACTTAAGCGCCAATCCCCGCGAATTGCCGTCCCGCCGCGCCCGAATGCGCCGATCGCGCGGGTCGCATCGCCCTGGATCGCCGAACAAGCCGGGGCAGAGGGCTCGCACTGCTCCCGAATCGCCGCCCGGGATCTCCCGTTTTGCGCGCCCCGCGCGAGCGATCGAGACCGCGAAAAATGCGGTCGGACCTCACCTCCGCGTGTAATCCACCCGCGGTTTACCGGTGGTTCCGATAAGAAAATCTGATGAATTT
The DNA here is from genome assembly GCA_035459845.1 of Tepidisphaeraceae bacterium. Lineage (GTDB taxonomy): Bacteria > Planctomycetota > Phycisphaerae > Tepidisphaerales > Tepidisphaeraceae > DASPKW01. Next base: position 10,059 of record DATHXE010000316.1, read on the forward strand.
TGTGGAGTCGAGCAGGTTTGCTGTGGAATCGACTCGGGGCTCGGGGTAAAAGCACGCGTCGTCGAAACGACCTGTGCCGTGTACCGCACCGGTCGACATCGTCCGCGTCCCGGGATCAACCCGAGTATCCCAGCGCGGCCGAAGTGCAATCCGGAAGAAAAGTCGGCGCCAGGGAACGACGGAGTCTCCCGCGGGCCGACGGGGAAGAAACACGAAGGTACGTCGCGTGGCGTGAGGTCTGTGACCGTGCGTGTGCCGGAAACACCCGTGGGTGTTTTTCGGCCCGAACGACTGTCGCTTCGCGCCCGAAGTGAGATTCGTCCGCGCGCCGATCGAGCGCCGCCCGAAACCGAATACCTCGGTCCGGTTGGCGCGCCCGTGGCGGATGTTCCGCGCGACGACGCCGGCCTTCGGGCATTTTTTTCGTGGATCGTTTGCACCGCCTACTTACCACCCCCACCCGGGTGGCCGATGGTCTTGTTGTCGAAAAAGGGCGATCCGCGACGCGCCGGGCTCGTAACAGCTAGCCCAACGAAGCAGGAGAGGCACCATGAACGACACCCCACGAATCGACCGCCGTCAGTTCCTCCGCCGGGCCGCCTGCGCCGCCGTCGGCGCGACCGCCGTCACCTCGACCGTCGCCGACCTGCGCATGATCAACGCCGTCTCGGCCGCCACCAACCCCGCCGACTACAAGGCCTTGGTCTGCCTCTTCCTGTTCGGCGGCAACGACGGCAACAACCTCGTCGTGCCGACCGACTCCACGTCCTACGGCCAGTACGCCGCCGCCCGTGGCGGGCTCGCCCTCGGCACCGGCCAACTCGCCGCCCTCAATCCCGCCGTCAGCGACGGGCACTCCTACGGCATGCACCCCGCCTGCCCCGAGATCGCCCAGCTCTTCAACTCCGGCAAGGTCGCCCTCGTCTTCAACGTCGGCTCGCTCGTCGTCCCCACCACCAAGGCCCAGTTCCAGGCCCAGTCCGTCCCCCTCCCCGCCCAGCTCTTCGCCCACTCCGAGCAGCAGGTCCAGTGGCAGACGTCGATCCCCGACCGCCTCGGCCGCTCCGGGTGGGGCGGGCGCGCCGCCGACCTCCTCAACTCGATGAACGGCAACGCGTCCGTCTCGATGAACATCTCGCTCAACACGTCCAACGTGTTCCAGGTCGGCAACCAGGTCCTCCCCTACACCGTCAGCCAGAACGGCTCGGTCGGCCTCTCGTGGACGACCGGCACGCGACTTCAAGCCGTGAAGGATCTGCTCGACCAGCCGCACCCCAACCTGTACGAAGACACCTACGCCAAGACCACGCGCCGGGCGATCGACAACGACGCCCTGCTCTCCGGCGCCCTCGGCGCGGCGGCCCCCTTCACCACCGCCTTCCCCACCGGCGGCCTGGGCGCCCAGCTCAAGATGATCGCCCGCCTCATCGCCGCCCGCGGCACGCTCGGCCATTCGCGCCAGATCTTCTTTGCTTCCGTCGGCGGGTACGACCTCCACGGCACGCAGGCCCAGGCACACTCCGACCTGCTCCGCGAGCTCAGCACCAGCCTCAAGGCCTTCTACGACTGCACCGTCGAGCTCGGCGTCGCGTCGCAGGTTACCACCTTCACCGCGTCCGACTTCGGCCGCACCCTCCAGACCAACGGCACCGGCTCCGAGCACGGCTGGGGCAACCACCAGATCGTCATGGGCGGCGCCGTCCGCGGCCAGCGCACCTACGGCGCCTTCCCGAATATGGCCATCAACGGCCCCGACGACACCGGCCAGGGCCGCTGGATCCCCACCACCTCCGTCGACGAGTACTCGGCGACGATGGCCAAGTGGTTCGGCGTGAGCCCGACCAACATGCCCATCGTGTTCCCGAACATCGCCCGCTTCCGCCAGGACCTCGGCTTCATGCTCTGAGACGGGACTTCGCACGACCATGACCCCCGACCGCCCGACACCCCGCCCGATCCGCTCCGCCGCCGGCTGGCTCACCGCCGGCGCGGTCGTCGTCGCGCTGGTCACCGGGATCGTCCGCTACGGCCAACCGTCGACGCCCGTCCGAGCCGCGCAGATGCCTGCGCCGGTAATCACACCCCCGGCGACGCCGACCCCCGCAGCAAAGGTCGTGGTGGCCCCCGCCCCGCCCGAGGCGCTCGCCAAGGTCGCCGAGGTCCGCCGGGTCCTGTCCGATTACCGCCAGCAGTTCGCCGAGCTTCCCGTCGGCAACAACGCCGAGATCACGCGGGCCCTGATGGGCCGCAACCCGAAGGGCGTGAAGTTCCTGATCCCAGGCGAACTGCCGACCGACGCGGAAGGCCAGCTCGTCGACCACTGGCAGACCCCCTACTTCTTCCACCAGTTGTCCGGCACGCGGATGGAGATCCACTCCGCCGGCCCCGACCGACAGATGCACACCCCCGACGACGTCGTCGCCCGCTGATCGCGCGACGTCCGCTCCGCCCGCCGATTCGCCACTTGAACGCACGCACCAGGAGAGGCACCCGATGAAGCAGACCACCCGATATCTCCCGGCGTTCCTGACGCTGCTCGCCCTGTCGGCGCTCGCCGCCGACGCGCTCGCCGCCGCCCCCGCCGTCACCTCCGCCGCCACGCGCCGCGCCCACGCCGGCGTTCCGTACGACATCGGCCTCCCCCTCACCGGTACGTCCGGCATCGAGTGCCGCGACACGGCCGCCGGCGTCACCCTCGTCCTCAACTTCGACCAGGCCGTATCGGCCGGGACCGCCACCGTCACCGCCGGCGGCGCGACTGCGGGCGCCGTCAGCTTCTCCAGCGGGTCGATGCTGATCCCGCTCACCAACGTCGCCAGCCCCAGCACGATCACCGTCGCCTACAACAACGTCACCGCCCCCGGCAACGCCACCGCCGCCAGCGGGTCCTTCACGTTCCGCGTCCTCTACGGCGACGTCAACGGCAACGGCACCATCACCGTGTCCGACGTCAACATGATCAAGTACTACACCGGCCAACCCGTCGACGGGTTCACCTACCGGTGCGACATCAACGCCAACGGCGGCATCACCGTCTCCGACGTCAACGTGTGCAAGTTCTACGTCGGCACGTCCGTCCCCGGCGGGACCGCCGCCAACTCGATGCCCGGAATCGGCGCGATCGCCGACGCCATTACGACCACCGGCGTCGCCACCGCCGCCCTCTCGTTCACCGTCTCCGACCCCGAATCGCCCGCCGGCTCGCTCGCCGTCAAGGCCGAGTCCGACAACGCCACCCTCCTCCCCAACACGACCACCAACGTCACGCTCGCCGGTTCGGGCTCGGCCCGCACGATCAAGCTCACCCCCGCCGCCGGCCAGACCGGCACCGCCAACGTCACCGTTACCGTCGGCGACGGCGTCTACACCGCCACCCGCACCTTCAAGCTCACCGTCTCCAACCAGACAGCCCCGGGCGGCGCCGTCAAGCTGTTCGTCGCCACCCTCAGCCCCGAGGGCTCGGCCGTCTCCTCCGGCTCCGGCTCCACCACCCTCGAGCTCTCGGCCGACGAGACCTACGCCACCGTCCGCGTCACCTACTCCAACCTGACCACCAGCAAGACCGGCATGCACGTCCACGGCCCCGCCGACCCGGGCGTCGCCGGCCAGATCCTCTTCGACCTCGACACCACCCCCACCCAGGCCGACGGCTCCTGGAAGTGGACGTTCGCCACCAACGGCGTCGTCTCCGCCGCCGACCAGGTCACCGCCCTGAAGTCCGGCCGCCTCTACCTCAACGTCCACTCGTCCCGCTACCCCGGCGGCGAGCTCCGCGGCCACTACGCCCAGATCAACGGCTCGCAGACGTTCAGCCCGCCCGCCGCCCCGCCCACCCTGCCCAACACCACCCCCACGCAGGCCGAGGCCGCACGGTTCCTGATGCAGGGCACCTACGGCGCGACGGATGCGTCCGTCGGCGCCGTCATCTCCCAGGGCTACGACACCTACATCACCAACCAGTTCAACACCCCCCAGACCCTCCTCCGCGACCTCCACGCCTACCAGGTCTCGCGCAACGGCGGCGTCGCCACCGTCAACCAGTTCTGGAACGCCTGGTGGACCGCCGCCAACACC
>DATHXE010000317.1:0-1627 GCA_035459845.1 Tepidisphaeraceae bacterium
GAGGAAGGCGGGGGCGGGGAGCACGGGCGGATCATAGGGCGGGAGTCGCACCCGGCGCGTCCGGGCGCATCAGCCACGCGTGGAGCGGGGCCATGGCGGCTGCGCCGAGGGGCGGGGCGATCAGGTAGATCCAGAGGTGGCACAGGTCGCCGGAGATCACGGCGGGCGCCAGCGACCGCACGGGGTTCATCGACGCGCCGGTGACGGGGCCGGCGAACATCGCCTCGAGCCCGATCAGGCCGCCGATGGCGATGCCGGCCATCACGCCCTTCTCCTTGGGCCCGCTGGAGACCGCGAGGACGACGAACATGAGAATCGCGGTGAGGATCAGCTCCATGACGAACGCCTGTGCGGGCGGGCCGGCGGGGCGCGTTGCGCCGAGCGTGGCGTGGTCGAACAGGAGGCGGAGGACGGCGCTCGCGGCGAGCGCGCCGGTCGTCTGGGCGACGGCGTACGGGAGGAGACGGCGCGCGGGGAACCGGCCGGCGAGGACGAAGCCGAGCGACACGGCGGGGTTCATGTGGGCGCCGGAGAGGTCGCCGATCGCGTAGATCATCGTCATCACGACCAGCCCGAAGACCAGGGCGACGCCGACGTGGGTGATCGGCCCGCCGCGGACGTCGTTGACGACGATCGCGCCGGTGCCGGCGAAGACGAGGATGAAGGTGCCGATCGCCTCGGCGACGAGTTTCCGGGTGAGACTAGAGGTCATCGGAAAGCGTTCACCGCAGAGACGCGGAGGGCGCGGAGGGGGCGCAGAGAAGACCGGTTGGGGCGGCACGCTCAGGAACGTTTGGTCAGGCCGTCCGGCAGCGTTTCGATCCACGCGCGGATCTCGTCGCGGACGCGGCGGTAGTGCGGCATGGCCTCGTCGTCCGTCTTTGCGTCCCTGGCGAGTTTCGGCGGGTCGTCGAAGCCGACGTGGACGACCTTCGTCTGGCCGGGGAAGACGGGGCAGGTTTCGTTCGCGTGGCCGCAGACGGTGACGACGTAGTCGAACGCGACGGGCGGCAAATCGCGGACGTGCTTGGAGGATTGGGCGGTGATGTCGACGCCGGCCTCGGCCATCGCGCGGATCGCGCGCGGGTTCATCCCGTGCGGGTCGACGCCGGCGGAGTACGCGTCGATCACGTCGCCCTTGAGGTGGCGTGCCCAGCCCTCGGCCATCTGGCTGCGACACGAGTTGCCGGTGCAGAGGAACATGACGTTGAGTTTGTCGGGCATAGGTCGGGGAAGAAGAATGGATGGCCGCAAAGACGCGCAGGGACGAAGAGGCGGCGGAGCAAACCGGGGCGGCTACTTCGCTTTGACGGCGAAGACTTTGACGCTGGCCGCGTACTCGTTGACGTCGTATCGCTCGAGCAGCGCGGTCAGGCCGCCGTGAACGCTCGTTTCGGGCACGGTCGCGCACGACGACCCGCCACAACAACTCGAGCCGGCGATCGGCGTGCTCGCGGGAGCGGTCGTCATCGGCGGCGCGCAGCACCCGGCCTGTCCTTCGACCTTCGCATACGCGTTCAGGTCCGCGCCGCTGTCGACGACCTGCACGCCCGCAAAGCCGGCGTCGCGCAGCCCCACCTCGTACTCGGTGACCTCGATCGCGCCGGCGATGCACCCGACGTACGCC
>DATHXE010000318.1:0-3544 GCA_035459845.1 Tepidisphaeraceae bacterium
GAAGTCGGTAACGACGGCAAGGCCCCAGTTGGCATAAGCAGGGCGGCGCAGGCCTTCGAGGCCCGTGACGGCGGCGTCGAGCGTTTTGAAGTGACCCTTGCCGTCGTTGAGGTAGACGGCGACGGTCTTGCCTTGCTCCAGGCAGATCAGGTCCGGCGAGCCGTCCTGGTCGAGGTCGCCGACGCCTTGGATCGTCAGGCCGTCGCCGGTGCCCAGCCCGGCGCCCTCGGTGCGGTCGGTGAACTGGCCCTTGCCGTCGTTCATCATCACGCGCGATTGTCCGGCCTTCTCGTTGTGGTAGCCGCACTGCTTGACGATGAAATCGATCTGACGGTCGCCGTCGAGGTCGATCGGGATGACGGATGCCTCCTTGAACGTCTCGAATCCGCCGGCCTTGCGGAAGTTGCCCTTGCCGTCGCCGAGTTCGAACACGACGCGTTTCTCGCGGGCGTCCTCGTGCACCCAGTCGAGTTGGCCGTCGCGGTCGATGTCGATCAGCGCGTTCTCGCGACCCTGGGGAGCGATGTTGTTGGTCGGGTCGAAGATCGGGCCGCCGGCGACGGAGGCATTGCGGTACCAGCGCCCGCCACCGTCGCCGTGCGTCATCTGGAGGTCGACCCGGCCGTCGCCGTCGAGGTCCGCGCCGATGTGGATCTCGGTGGGCGGGAGTTTGGCGGAGTCGGCGACGGCGCGGAAGCCTCCCTTGCCGTCCCCCAGCGCGGCGGTGGCGGTCTGACCGTGGGCGGCGAGGAAGAGGTCGAGTTTTCCATCCCCGTCGAGGTCGACGAGGTTGATCCCGCTGAGCCACCACTTGGGCGTGCGCTCGTAGTGGGCGTCGATGACGGCGTCGACGCCGGACGCCGCGGTGATGTCGACGAAGCCCGCGGAAGGCGGGGCGGCGAGGAGAAGCGGGGCCGAGACGAGCAGGACGACGAGTACGAATCGGCGCATCGGGCACCTGAAGTGAGTGGACACGTGGCGCGTACGTGATGCCGCGCCCCGTTTATAAACGCTCCGGACGTCGATCGCGCGTTTCACCCCTTGCGCTTCGGATAGAACTCGGTAAACGGCCGCGCGTCGATCACCTGCCCTTGCTCCTTGAGCGTCGCGCGCAGCTTCTCGACGGGAAGTTGATGAAGCGGCTTCGAATCCGAAACACACATCGCCGCCGCGACGCCGCAGGCTTGCCCGAGGATCATCCACACCGGCTCGACGCGGATCGACGAGAACGCGACGTGCGACGCCGAGCAGGCGACGGGGACGAGCAGGTTGTCGGCGTCGGCGGCTTTGGGCAGGAGCGACCGCCACGGGATGTCGAACGGCTGGACGGCCTGGTGAATCTCGCCGTCGCCGTGGTACTTGTCGCCGACCTTGGTCACCTCGACGGGGTGGACGTCGAGGTACCAACTGCACACGCCGACGGAGTCGGCCTTGAACCGGTCGGTGACGCAGTCCTTCTCGGTCATAACGAACTCGCCGACGAGTCGCCGGCCCTCGCGGACGTAGACGTGCCAGGGCCAGTTGCCGTTGTCGGTGAACTCGTCCTTCGCCAGACCCCAACGGGCGACCTCTTCGCGGATCGGCTGGGGGACGGACGGGTGGGTCTGGCAGAACCAGAGGTAGCCGGCGCTGTGCAGGCGGTGGGCGCGGTCGATGGCGGCGCGTCGGGGGCGGTGGGCGTCGATGTAGTCCCACGATTTGCCCGGCCACTCGGCCATGCGCGAGTCGGTCTTGGCATTGGGCAGGCGATTGATCGGGATCGCTGCGGTCAGCGACTTGGCGGTCGGGCGGATCTTCGAGGCGAGCCAGCCGTACGCGGCGGGGTCGTATCCCTCGGGCTCGGTGAACGGGACGCGGTTGGCGGGGTTGTCGGTCAGGCAGCAGCGGTAGTCGAACGGCTGGAGTTTTCGATCCCCCCTGCCGGCCTGATCGGGCGGGTAGGTGACCCCGGCGAGGGATTCGCCATAGGTGTCGCGCGCCTCGCGCCCGAGGTGGAAGGCGCACTTGGCGAGCGCGAGCAGGTCGCCCTCGTAGCTGGCGTCGATGAAGACCCTGCCGGTGAAACGCCGGCCGCCGGTCGTTCGAAGCGCGACGATGCGCGGACCGACCTTTTCGACGGTCTCGATGACGAGTTCGCGGGCGCAGGTGACTTTCGATTCGCGCAACCAGTCTTCCCAGATCGCCTCTGCGACGTGGGGCTCGTGGCGGTAGCCGCCGAGCCCATCCTTCACCTGCGCCGACCCCGGCCCGTACTTGTCCGTGTAGTACTTCAGTACGCGCGCGTGGAACTCGCGGGTGATGCCGCCGATCGTGGGAACCTGTCCGGCGTTCGTGTTGCCCAGGCCACTGGTCTGGAGCCCGCCGAGGTGTTTGTCTTCGGTGACGATGATGACGCTGAGCCCCGCGCGGGCGGCGGCGACGGCGGCGGTCAGGCCGGCGGGCGTTGAATCCCAGACGATCACGTCCGCGTCGTCGCGCGTGGGCGCGTCCGCGGCGCGCCCGATTAACGGGGCTAGGCTCATCGCGGTCGCAGCACCAAGTAACTCGCGACGAGAAAGGGCGTCCCGAACCATTGAGTGACCTTTCATGGCAGCGGCCGGACCTCGCTGTGCGTCCAGTCAGGACCAACAGAATACAGAACGATGCCAACACGCCTATGCTTTACCGCACGCGGCGGTCCTTGTGTAAGGCCCGCGCGCCACGGCACAAACCCTCGGAGGATTCCCATGTCGTTCGGCAAGTCGCTGACGTATCTGTCGATCGCCACCCTGCTCGTGCTCGCGCCGAGCGTCGCCACCCGCGCCGCCGATCCGGCCCCCGCCGAAAAAACCAAGCCCAAGCCCTATCCGTTGGCCGTCTGCGTCGTGTCGGACGAAAAGCTCGGCTCGATGGGCGAGCCGAAGGCGATCGTCCACGACGGCCGGGAGGTCAAGTTCTGCTGCCCCGCGTGCGAGCCGCAGTTCAAAAAGGACCCGGCGAAGTACTTCAAGAAGATCGACGAGGCCGCTGGCAAGGCCAAGTGAGTACGACTGGCCGCGCGGCGCGTGCCACAACCCCCGTTGCGCAAAACCGATGGGAAAATGAGTGCGCTGGGGCTCGAACCCAGGACCTACGGATTAAAAGTCCGTTGCTCTACCAACTGAGCTACGCACTCGGCAGTTCCGTTGGCGGGCTCAACGGGCCGGGCCGACGGGTCTGAGACTATAGGGATTACACGACGGTTCCTCAATATGCGCCGTCGCCCGGAAAAACGTGGGAGCGTCCCGTGTATCTGACACGGCGCCCCGGTACAATCCCCGGCGGGTGGTTTCGACAGACCGACGGAGGGCCTTGCCCATGCCGTGTTATCGCCTGGGTCGCACCGCGACCCTCGCTGCCCTCGTTGTCGCCGCGTATTACCGCCCGCGCGCCGCGGCGACGGACATCCTCGGCGTCCAGCCCGCCGCCCTCGACCAGCCGCGCATCAACGCGCTGCTCGTCCAGCCCGGCGCCACACCGAACACCGGCGCCCTGTGGGCCGACTTCTTCGGCGACCGCCTGTTTA
>DATHXE010000319.1:0-3081 GCA_035459845.1 Tepidisphaeraceae bacterium
AAAACAAAGAAACCTTCCGCCGTGGCAGGGAAGGTTCCTGGGTGTTTCGTGGGCCGAGATTTTGGAGCCAGGCCCGGAAACTTTAGTGGTGACTGTTGATCAGACCATGAAGGACGTCGGGGCCAGTTTGGTTGGAGCCACGGATCCCGACGCGGGGAAGCTCGGTGAGGAGCTTACTTCTTCTTGGTCGTCTTCTTGGACGACTTCTTGGTCGTCTTCTTAGCGGCTTTCTTCATTGCCATGGCGCTTAGTCACCTCCTTTCTAGCGCGCGAGTTTACGAATCGGAAAAAATACAGTCAATGCTTTTTTGCGCGGGTTGCGAAAATTTCGGCGGCGCGCATCGGGGGCGAGACTGTTTCACCGCAGAGACGCGGAGGTCGCAGAGGGAAGAATTTTCGGAGGGGGCTGTTGATTGGCGGCGCGCGCAACGAGCAATTCGGTGGGATTCGCGGGCTCGGGGCGCCACGGCCGCGCGCGCGGTCGTGTTCGAAGTCGGGGAGGCGTCGTCGCGTAGCCGTGCCGCTCGCGCGCGAGACGGGCACGGCCACGCGACCGCGCGTCCGCGTGGTCGAGAACGGTCCGGCGCGTGGCCGTGGCACCCCGCGTTGCGCGCCCTGGGCATTTCTGCTCTGCGCCCTCGGCGTCTCCGCGGTGAATCCCGCGCTTGTGGGCGCGCGCGGCAGTCGTAAGATGCGCGGGATATGAAGCCGTCAAAGCGCCCGCTGGTGATCGTCGTCCGGGATGGGTGGGGGAAGAATCCGGATTCGAAGTGGAACTCGTCCAACGCCGTCTACCTGGCGAAGCACCCGGTGGCGGACCGGCTGATGGCGGAGTATCCGAACACGCTCATCCAGACGAGCGGGTTCGATGTGGGGCTGCCGGAGGGGACGATGGGGAACTCGGAGGTGGGGCACCAGAACATCGGGGCGGGGCGGGTGGTCGACCAGGAGTCGGTGGCGATCACGAAGCAGTGCCGGAACGGGGAGATCGAGCGGAACGCCGTGCTGGCGGGGGCCGTGGAGAACGCGCTGAAGACCGGCGGGGCGCTGCATTTGTTCGGGATCGCATCGGATGCGGGGGTGCACGGGCTGCTCGAGCACCTTTACGCGCTGCTGGTGATGGCGAAGCGGAAGGGGCTGGGGCGGGTGTTCCTGCACGCGTTCACGGACGGTCGTGACACGTCGCCGAACTCGGGGCTGGAGTTCATCCGGCAGATCGAGGGGCAGATGCGCCAGATTGGCGTAGGGCGAATCGCGAGCGTGACGGGGCGGTACTGGGCGATGGACCGCGACCACCGGTGGGACCGGGTGGAGAAGGCGTATTTGGCGCTGACGGCGGGGGCGGGGGCCAAATACGCGTCGGCCGAGGCGGCGATCAAGGCGTATTACGAGCACCCGGTGTCGTCGAACATGTCGGGGGACGAGTTCGTGGCGCCGTCGGTCGTGGTGGACGCGCAGGGCGCGCCGCTGGCGATCGTGAAGCCGGGCGACTCGGTGATTTTCTACAACTACCGGGGGGACCGGCCGCGCGAGTTGACCAAGGCCTTCGTGTACGACACGTTCCCGTACCAGGAGAAGGCGAAGGTCAAGGACCACAACGGGAACGAGATCGAGGGGGAGGTCAGCCAGGGGTTCGACCGCGGGCCGAAGATCCCGCTCTACTTCGCGACGATGACGGCGTACGAGAAGGGGCTGCCGGTGCACGTGGCGTTCCCCAAGCCGCCGAAGATGGTCAACACGCTGGGCGAGTACGTGTCGAATTTGGGGCTGGCGCAGTTCCGGTGCGCGGAGACGGAGAAGTTCCCGCACGTGACGTTCTTCTTCAACGATTACCGGGAGACGCCGTTCCCCGGGGAGGAGCGGCAGATCGTGCCGAGCGCGAAGTTTCTGCCGGACGGCACGCCGCTGGCGACGTACGACCAGATGCCGGAGATGAGCGCGTACGGGATCTGCGACGAGGTGGTGAAGCGGATCGACGCGAACGCGACGGACCTGATCGTGGTGAACTTCGCGAACGGGGACATGGTGGGGCACACGGGGTCGCTGCCGGCGGCGGTGCGGGCGGTGGAGCACGTGGACATCTGCGTGGGGCGGATTTTGGAGGCCCTGCGGCGGCAGGGGGGCGTGGCGATCGTGACGGCGGACCACGGGAACTGCGAGCAGATGATCGACCCGTCGACGGGCGGGCCGCACACGGCGCACACGACGTTTCCGGTGGAGCTGATCTGCGTGGACGACCGGCTGAAGGGGAAGCGGCTGCTGGACGGCGGGCGGTTGGCGGACGTGGCGCCGACGGCGCTGACGATGATGGGGCTGGCGGTGCCGGGGGAGATGAACGGGAAATCGTTGATCGGGTAGTTGGGACGCGGCGCGAGTCGGCGGCGTTGGTTTTCGTGAGTGGGTGGGCCCGCTAACCCGCAAGCGGGTGTGCTGCGCACACGTGAGCGCGTCACCGGTGTGCGGCTATTCCGTGGATTCGAAGAACATGACGTGTTGCCAAGGCAATCCGTCGAACTCTTCGACGGGCTTGAACTTGTTGGCGGCGAGCTCCTTCTTGATCTGGGCCTTGCTCATCTTGTGGAGCTCTTTGATCGGCACGTTGGGGTCCTCGGCGCGGAACTCGACGAGGACGAGGCGGCCTTTGGGGGCGAGGCTCTTGCGGATGGCGGCGAGCATTTCCTCGGGGCGGTCCATCTCGTGGTAGACGTCGACGAGGAGGACGAGGTCGATTTTGGCGGCGGGGAGTTTGGGGTCGGTGGTGGTGCCGAGGACGGGCTCGACGTTCTTGACGCCGGCCTTGTCGGCGCGCTTCTTGAGGAGGTCGAGCATCTCGGGCTGGATGTCCTCGGCGAGGACCTTGCCGGTGGGGCCGACGGCCTGGGCGATCTTGAGGGTGTAGAAGCCGTTGCCGCACCCGAGGTCGCAGACGACCATGCCGGGCTTGAGGCCCAGCGCCTTCATGAGCTTGGCGGGCTCTTCCTCACGGTCGCGGGAGTCGCGGGTGAGCCAGGGCGCGCCGGCGAAGTGCATGGTCTGGGCGATCTCCCGGCCCATGTAGTGGGTGAGGCCGGGGAGGGGTTT
>DATHXE010000320.1:0-5703 GCA_035459845.1 Tepidisphaeraceae bacterium
ACCATCTGCTGCCGCCCGATCGTCAGCCGCGACACCAGCGTCCGCGGCGACGCGTCCAGCCCGACGCGCCGGAGCAGCACCTCGCTCCGGGCCCAGATCGTGCGCCGGTCGACCAGCCCCAGGCGCCGCGGCTCGCGGCCGAGGAAGATGTTCGCCCCGATGTCCAGGTTGTCCGCCAGGTTCAATTCCTGGTGGATCAGCGCGATCCCCAGGCGCAGCGCATCCTTGACCGACCCGATCTCGACCGCCTGCCCGTCGACCCGCACCTCGCCCGAGTCCGGCCGCTGCACGCCCGCCAGGATCTTCATTAGGGTCGACTTGCCCGCGCCGTTCTCGCCGATCACCGCGAGGCACTCGCCGGCGTTCAGGCGCACCGATACGTCCCGGAGCGCCCGCACGCCCGGAAAGGACTTGCTGACGTTGCGGACCTCGAGCAGGGGGGTGGGGGAAGGCGCCATGAGCGTTGTCCGGTGCGTCTGATCGACACGAGGATGGAGGATGGAAGATCGAGGATGGGAAGGCGGCGATCCGCCATCCTCCGTCCTCCAACTTCCATCCTCGTGTTCCCCCCTCACTTCGCCGTCTTCGTCTTCAGGTCCGCCCAGAACCCGTCGACGTCCGCCTTGCGGATCTGCCGGGCCGGGATGTTCATCATCTTGTCCGGGTGGTCGAGCACGGACTTGTCGCCCTTGGCCAGCGCCGCCAGCACCCGCATCGACTCGAACCCGTACATGTACGGGTTCTGAACCACCGTCCCGTGGCAGTACCCCTCCTTGATCGCCTGCAGCGTCGCGTCCTGCTCGTCGAACCCGACCAGCTTCACCTGGCCCAGCTTCCCGCTCTTCTTGATCGCCTCCAGGCAGTTCGGCGGGTTGTACGCGAACAGCCCGACCACGCACTTCAGGTCCGGGTTCGCGACGATCATGTCCTCGCAGTTGCTCTTGGCCTTGGCCCGGTCGAACTGGTCCGTCCGCGTCGCCAGCACCTTGTACTTCCCGTCCTTGAACTCGGCCTCCGGCGGGTCGAACCGGGCCGGGTCGCGCGGGCGGTCCAGCAACTCGTCGATCACGCCCTGCCGCCGCAGCCGCGCGTTGTCCTGCTCCAGCCGACCCACGAAGATCCCCACCTTCCCGCCCTCCGGGATCGCCTCCTTCACCAACTGCCCCGCCATCCGCCCGGCCTGGTAGTTGTCCATCCCGATGTACAGCAGCCGGTTGCTCTTCGGGGCGTCCGAGTCGTGCGTGATCACGTTCGTCTTCGCCGCCGCCTGGTTGATCAGCGGCGTCTGGTTCTCGGCGTCGATCGGGCTGATCGCGATCCCCTTGATCTCCCGGATCAGCAGGTCCTCGACCTTCTGCTTCTGCTCCGTCGACCCGTTGGGCATCACGACCGACACGTCCACCCCGAACTTTTCCGCCCCGTCCTTCGCGCCCTTCTCGGCGATCACCCAGAACGGGTCGACCCCGTTCGTGATGTACGCGACCTTGGGCTTCCCGCCCCCGCCACTGTTGGCGTTGTTCCGATCGCATCCCGGCGGGAGCAGGGTGAGTGTCGCCCCCGCGGCGGCGAGCAGACAAACGGCGGCGAGGCGTCCGAAACGGTGCAGGCCACGAGTGCGCGACATGGGGTTCCTCCGCGGGCGAACGGGTGTGCGACCAAAGACGTGTTGAGCTTCTTATTCCGCGGCCGGAGTGTACCGACCCGCGCCGCGCCAGACAATGCGGATCAAGCGGATGCGCCAGGGAGAACCGCGTTCGGTCGCCTCCCCGATGCGGCACGATCGCGATGCGAATTGAGATCGTTTATCACGCGATCCGCGTCCACCGCGCAACGCCGCTCGTGTCCCTCAACGTTCCGATGTTCACGACTCGCGCGGAGCCGTGCTCTGCGATCGTGCGAAATTTTCTCGTCCGCACCGCGCATCCCACGGAGCAAGCTCCGTGGGCTTTCAAACGCGCCGGACGGGGCGCCTCATCTTTCCATTGTTCTGACTTCGCGCCTTCGCGTCTTTGCGACCAATCCCTCACCCGTGCAGCTGCGACTCCGCCAGGTCCAGCTCCTCCAGGATCCGCCGCAGCACCTCGTCCGAGATCGTCCCGTCGTCGCGCAGCTTCACGATCATCCGCCGCTGCGCCACCAGCACCTCGCGGTGCAGCGCCTCGACGGTAGCGCAGATCGGCACCCCGTGCGGCCCGTGGTCGTGTCCCTCGTGACCGTCGTGCGCGTCGTGGCCGTTCCCCACTTCTCCCGCGTCCGTCGCCGCGCGCCGCCCGGCCGACAAATGCCGTCCCAGCTCCCGCGCCTGCCACCGGTAGTCGTGGGCCATCCGGTCCGCCATCGCCGGGGTCGCCTCGCCCAGCGCGACCAGCGACTCCAGCCGCGCCAGCGCCGCGTGCGCCGCCTCGTACCGCGCCCGCAGCTCCTCGTGCTCCTCCACCCCGTCGTCCCCCATCCCCAGCCACCGGATCACCAGCGGCAGCGTCAGCCCCTGCAACACCAGCGTGAACAGGATCACCGCGAACGTCACGAACACGATCAGGTCGCGGTGCGGGAACGGCCCGCCCCCCGCCACCGTCATCGGCAGCGCCAGCGCCGCCGCCAGCGACACGATCCCCCGCATCCCCGTCCACGAGATCATGAACACCGCGCCCGCCGGCGGCGGCGGGTCCTTCCGCGCGATCGCCGGGAACAGCCGCCGCGGCACGTACGTCGCCGGGTAGACCCACAGCATCCGCACCGCCACCGCGACCATCCCGATCACCAGCGCCCCCAGCACCAACTGCCCGAAGTCCACCGCGCCGCCCCCGTGTGTGATGCGCCCCAGCACGCCGCGGAGCTGCAGCCCGATCAAAATGAACACCAGCGCGTTGAGCAGGAAGATCAAGATCTCCCACACGCCGGTCAGTTTGAGCCGCGTGCGCGAGCGGACGATCTTCGACATCCGCCGCCCGAGGTAGATCCCCGCCGTCACCGCCGCCAGCACGCCCGACGTGCCCAAATGCTCGGCCGGCAGGTACGCGATGTACGGCGTCATTAGCGAGACCACCGCCTCCGCGTGCTCGTCCCGCAATCTCGGCCGCACCCACGCGACGACGACGCCCACCGCCCACCCGATCGCGATCCCGCCCACCGCCAGCAGCCCGAACTTCCCCACCGCCGCCGGGAGCGAGAACGCGCCCGTCACCACCGCCGCGATCGCGAACTTCAGCGCCACCAGCGCCGTCGCGTCGTTCACGAGCGACTCTCCCTCCAGGATCGTGATGATCCGCTTGGGGATCCGCAGCCGCGACATGACCGCCGTCGCCGCCACCGCGTCGGGCGGCGACACGATCGCCCCCAGCACCAGCGCCGGCCCCCACCCCATCCCGAACACCATCACCGCCGCCCACGCGACCCCCCCCGTCGTGAACAGCACGCACCCCACCGC
The DNA here is from genome assembly GCA_035459845.1 of Tepidisphaeraceae bacterium. GTDB lineage: Bacteria > Planctomycetota > Phycisphaerae > Tepidisphaerales > Tepidisphaeraceae > DASPKW01. The sequence continues at coordinate 3,428 of DATHXE010000320.1, forward strand.
CAGCAATCCGATCGGCCGCCGGTTCGCCCAGAAGTCCCGCCACGACGTCATCAGCCCCGCGTAGTAAAGCAGCGGCGGCAGGAACAGCAGGAACACGAGGTCCGGCTCCAACGCCACCACCGGCAAGTTCGGCACCAGCGACAGCAGCCCCCCGCCCACCACCAGAAAGATCGGGTAAGGCACCTTCACCCGCGACGCCACGAACGCGAGGATGCCGGTGACGAGGATCAGACACAGAATCAGTTCGACCGGATGCACGAACGCATTGTTACCAGGAACGACGCCGATTTCCTCATAGGTCACCGCACTCCATCTCTGACCGCTTGCCGACCCGCGCGTGAGAATCGACAATCCCCACACGTCCCACTTCCCAAGGAGACCCCGCCCATGCCGCGCCCGCTCGCCTTGTTCCTCATTGCCGCCTTACTATCGCCCGTGACAAACGCCGCCGACAAACCCGCCGCCGCCCCCACCGGCGAAGTCGCCAAGCTCATCGCCCCCGGCGCGGCCATCGAGAAGGTCGCCTCCGACTACAAGTTCACCGAAGGCCCCGCCGCCGACCCCGACGGCAACGTCTACTTCACCGACCAGCCCAACGACCGCATCCTCATGTGGGACGCCGCCACCAACAAGATCGACGTCTTCCTCCAGCCCGCCGGCCGGTCCAACGGCCTCTGTTTCGACAAGGCCGGCCGCCTCATCGCCTGCGCCGACGACAAGAACGAGCTCTGGGCCATCGACCCCAAGACCAAGGCCGTCACGGTCCTCGTCAAGGACTTCGGCGGCAAGCTCCTCAACGGCCCCAACGACGTCTGGGCCGCCCCCGACGGCGCACTCTACTTCACCGACCCGCTCTACAAGCGCGAGTACTGGAAGCGCGACCCGAAACAGCAGCAGGACGTGATGGCCGTCTACCTCCTCCCCGCCGGCGCTAAGGAACCGCGCCGCGTCGCCACCGACCTCAAACAACCCAACGGCATCGTCGGCACCGCCGACGGCAAGACCCTCTACGTTGCCGACATCGGCGCCAAGAAGACCTTCCGCTACACCGTCGCCCCCGACGGCGCCTTGATCGAAAAGAAACTCTTCTGCGACATGGGCTCCGACGGCATGACCCTCGACGCCGCCGGCAACCTCTACCTCACCGGCAAGGGCGTCACCGTCTTCGCCCCCACGGGCGACAAGCTCGGCGTCATCGACGTCCCCGAAGGCTGGACCGCCAACATCTGCTTCGGCGGCAAATCCATGGACACCCTCTTCATCACCGCCAGCAAATCCGTCTACACCCTCAAGATGACCGTCAAAGGCGCTGGCAGCCAGTAGCGCGCACGACCGCCCCTTCCGGGTGCCATGCCCTTGCGAGCCGCCGCGCCCCTTGATTCGCGCATACCCGCAATCGGCTCGCGTGGGCATGCCCCAGCGGCGTTCGATTACCGACTCCGAAAACGCGCCGTCCACCGACTGGCCATCCCGCCGTCGCTTCGCGTCGTCGCGATCCCTTCCCGAAGCCCCACCATGATCCTCCGCGCCTTCCTCATCCTCAGTGTCGCCACCCTCTCCACCCGCGCCGACGTCGCCGCCGACCGCGACGCCGTCATGACCGGCGTCACCGCCGTCGCCGCCCCCGGCACGCCCGGCGCGGTCACCGTCTTCGGCGACACCGCCGCCGTCCTCTTCGACGGCCCGACCGGCAAGAAGGGCGACGCCCGCGTCCCCGTCGCCGGTATCGCCAGCGCCGGCAAGGGCCGCGTCGTCGCCTTCGGTCACGACGGTTATTTGAAGCCCGACGCCTGGGACGCCGGCCAGACCGCCAGGCTCTTCGAGAACCTCCTCAAGCTCACCGGCAAAGGAAAACCCCGCGTCGCCGTCGTCGCCAACCGCGCCCTCACGCCGGCGCTGGCCAAGCTCAACGTCGACGCCCAGGACGTCCCCGCCCCCCGCTGGCGCGACACGCTCACCCCCGGCGCGAAGTGCGACGCCGTCTTCCTTCCGCCGAATCTCCCCGCCAACGCCGAAGACGCCGCCCTCCTCCGCGCCTACGTCGACGCCGGCGGCACCGCCGTCCTGGGCGTCACCGGGTGGGCCCAGAAGTCCCTCCCCGACCACCCCGGCAACCGCTTCCTCGTCGGCGTCGGCCTCGCCTTCGCCGCCGCCACCACCGGCGACGACGAGAACCATACGATCCGCCCCTCCAACCCCATCCCGCCCGCGCTGCACGTCGGCCAGGCCCTGACGATGCTCGAGACGGCCGGGCCGGCTGGCGCGGACCTCGTGCG
>DATHXE010000321.1:0-6912 GCA_035459845.1 Tepidisphaeraceae bacterium
TACTTGCCCCGATCTCCCCCGAGGTGCGCGCGATCGTCGCCCGGCTGAGCGCCGACGATCCGGCCGCCCGCGAGCAGGCCCAGGCCGCGCTCGTCGCGCTGGGGGAAGACGCGCACCCCCAACTCGTCGCGGCCCTCGCCCGGGCGACCGACCCGGAGGTCCGCTCACGCCTCCAGGCCGTCGTCGCGCGCGTCGAGCAGTCGCGCCAGGTCGGCCAGACGCGAATCACGCTCAACCTCGACAACGTCCCCGCCGCCGATGCCGTCGCCGAGCTCGCGAGACAGGCCCGCGGGCCGATCCCGGTCCGCCCGGCCAACCACCTGACCAAATCCAGTAAGCGGGTGTCCCTCAAAGTCGACCACCGTCCATACTGGGAAGTGATGGGCCTCTTGTGTAAGCAGCTCGACGTTGAGCCGTCGACCGTCGCCGACAACGGCCGCGAGTCGGGGCTGGCCCTGTCGCCGGTCGGGTCCGGCGGCGGGGGCGGCGTGAACGGCACCCGCGCCTGGGCCGACCGCCCGACCGTCGTCGCCGGGCCGCTGCTCATCCGCGCCGAGATGATCGCCCACAACCGCTCGCTTTCCCTCCGCGACGCCAACGACCAGACCAACGACTTCTCGATCTCGCTCTCGGTCATGGCCGAGCCCAAGCTCAAGGTGCTCGATTACGCCGGCACCGCCCGGATCGAGGAGGCCGTCGACGACCGCGGGAACTCGCTGCTCCCGGCCCCGGGCGACGACGCCGACCCCGGGCCCGAAGAGACCTACGGCAACGTCCACGGCGGGTCGCCCGGTCAGTGGTCCGTCGGCGCGACGCTCACGTACCCGGCCGATCCCGGCCGAAAGATCGCGCGGCTCCGCGGGACGGTCGCGGCCGAGGTGCAGATCCGTGCGGCCCGGCTCGAGGTGCCTATCCAATCGGCGCGCGGCGTGTCAGTCGACCTGGACGGGGTGCGCCTGCGGGTCAAGTCGGCTGACGGACTCCGGGCCGAGGTGAGCGTCGCCCGCGACGGCCGGGGTGACGCCGAGTGGTACCGCCTCCGCGCCCTGCTCTGCACCGGGGAGGCACTGCTCGTGGACGAGAAAGGCCAGGTCATCGCCCGGAGCCAGCCCGGGGCCGACGCCGACGAAAGCGACGACGGCCAGCGGATGGATGTGCGGCTGCGGTTCGCGCGCGACGGGGAAGACGAGCCGGAATTCGGCCGGCCCGGTCGCCGCCGCGGCGGGCGGGGCGGCGGCGCCGCCGAGGAGCGCCGCCGGGCGCCCGAGGGCGCCAAACTCATTTGGGACATCCCCGTTGAAACGCGGGAGGTGGTCGTGCCGTTTATGTTTCGCGACTTGCCCATGCCGCGCTAGGGCAGCCCTCTCGTGTGCGCAGGGGCAGGAGTATGACAAGCCGGGTTCGGAGCCGAAAGCGACGACCCGGATCTTCGGAGGTGAAGACGTCGTGGGTCAGGCCCCGGGATGTCGTGCGAATCGGTAACCCACCCCACGCCCGGGGCATCTCGCGGGCAACGGGTCGGTTCGGTGGAAGGTAGGACAAACACGTCTCGTAGCGCGCGCGGCGGTCGGGAGGACCGCGGGCGCCCGGCGGAGTCGCTTCAGCGGCTCTGGTTCCAATTCCGTTCGACGCGTCCGGCACGGACGATTCCACCCCGCCCGGGTGGCGCGCCCGGCCGAAATATTGACGACGGCTCTGCCGTTTCGGTATCGTTTGTCCTGCCGCGCGAATCGGGCGAGATCCGCGCGGCGCGCGTCAGTCCCGGTTTGCGGGACCGGCGGGCGCGGACGGAGCGAATAACAGGTAACATCAGCAGTACGGCCTTGTGCGGGCGTCATCAGGCCGTCCCGACCGTCGCACGCGATCGCGCGGCGGCCGGCAGATCGACAACTCGGGACTCATCTTTCTAAGGACCGGAGGGCCGGCCGCGGACGCGCACCTGTCTATGCGCGACCCCGCACCGCGACCCGCGCCGGGGAGGTACAAACCATGTCGCGTGACCGCCAGGTGCTGCTTGCCGGCCCCGTCCGGAAGGCCGTCGAATCTCTCGAACAGCGCGTGCTCATGTCCGCCAGCGCAGGGCTGGTGAACGGCACATTGCGGATCGAGGGCACGAACCACGCGGACGTGATCGTCGTCAACTACCAGCCCGGGGGCACGTCGGTCCTCGAGGTGGCGGTCAACGGTGAGACCTCGGCGTTTACGGCGCGGAAGGTCAAGCGGATCGAGATCGAGGCCGGCCGGGGGGACGACGCGATCACGCTGAACGAGCTCCACGGAAAGATCTACAAGGGCGCGACGGTGCACGCGGGCCGGGGCAACGACACGGTGGTCGGCGGGTCGGGGGACGACGTGCTCAACCTCGGGACGGGGGACGACGAGGCCGCGGAGACCGGCGGGGCCGACGCCATCCGCGGGGGCGGGGGCACCGACCTGTACAACGGCGCCAAGTTCACGACGGACATTGAGGACACCCGGCAGGCCCGCGCCGCCGCCGGCCCGGCCAAGCCCGCCCCGATCACCATCCCGACGTACACCGTCTCCGACCTGGGCATCCTGCCCGGCGGGGCCGGAAACCGCGGGGCCAACAACATCACCGACGGCACCCCGGGCGTCAGCCAGCACTCGCTCGTCGGGTTCAGCATCGTCAACGACATCGGCAACCAGAAGGTCCCGCACGGCATGTACAAGCCGCTCGGCACCGGCGCCCAGCGCGACATCGGGACGCTCGGCGGGTCCACCGCCGGGTCGACCTCGATCGCGTACGATATCAACGACGACAACATCATCGTCGGCGAATCGCGCACCGTCCCCAACGGCACCCGCCACGGGTTTTTCTACACCACGTTCATGCGCGACGTCGGCAGCCTCGGCGGGTTCGGCGGGGACACCGTCGCCTGGGGCCTCAACGACTTCAACATGCCCGTCCCCGGCCCGACGATCGTCGGCGAGTCCAACGGCACGGCGTTCTACAAGCGGGGCCCCGGCGGCGCGTTGCAAACAGCCCCCTCGGTTAACGGCCAGGGCATCCTCCGCGGCCGCTTCCGCGAGGTCAACAACTACGACCGCAACATCCCGCCCGACGGCATCGGCGACATCATGGTCGGGTACGACTCGACCAACACCCAGGCCGTCGTCTACGACGAGGCCGCCGACACCACCGTCGATCTCGGCACCATCCGCGGCGCCACCGTCTCCGAGGCGTTCGACGTCAACTCCGCCCCGAGCGGCGACTACACCGTCGTCGGCGTGTCCGGCGAGGGCACCACCGTCGAGTCCGCCTTCTGGTGGCGGCCGTCCACCGGCCTCATGACCGCCCTCCCGACCACCCCGGGTGACTTCTCCAAGGCGTTCGGCGTCAACGAGCCCAACGCGGTCACCGACGCCCTCTCCGCCCCCGGACAGGTCGAGATCGTCGGCCGCATCCAGCGCCGCAACAACAACCAGATCATCAACCGGGCCGTCATGTGGATGGAAGACGGCCCCGCGAGTGACAACTTCGTCCTGATCGACCTCCAGGCCCTGACGTCCGGCGGCACCGGCCGCGTCCTGACCGAGGCCCACGCCATCACCACCGACGGCTGGATCGTCGCCGTCGGCACCGTCCCGACCGACGCGTTCATCCACGCCTTCCTCCTCCGGCCCGCCGTCACCAACACCAACGGCAACATCGCCAAGTTCTCCGGCACGTTCATCAAGCCGCTCTTCCTGGCCAGCCCCACCACCCCCAAGATCGTCTTCAACTTCTTCGGCAACGGCGATTACACGGTTAACAAGAACAACGTCATCCTCGACCTCCAGACCGTCGACCTCGCCCGCGGCCAGCTCCCGTCCGAGGGCGTGCTCAACTTCACCATGCCGGTCGGCGGCCTGACCCGCGTCGTCACCAACGCGTCCAAGGGCATCGGCAAGTTCAGCGGCAAGGCGGAGCTGACCGCCACCCTGTCCGACGGCACGTTGTCCACGATGCTCGTCAGCATCGAGGGCACCACATCCCGCTCCAGGAAGCGCGACATCATCTCCGGCAACATCATCGCCGTGTCCAGCCGCGGGAGGGCCCTCAAGCAGGGCAACCAGTTCATCATGTTCGGCAACTTCGAGACCCGCTGACCTCCGCGCGGGGGCCGGCCCCCGACCGCGCCTGCCCCCCGCCCGTTCGTTCGACGCGCCCCGGACCGTCCCCCGCGATCCCGACTGACACACCCAGGAATCACCCCCCATGAAGCGCCAGCCGACGCCCGCCGCCGCCGCCGCCGCCCTCCGACAAGCCGTCGAGCCCCTCGAGCGCCGCCAGATGCTCGCGGGCGACGCCGCCTCCCTCCTCGGCGGCACCCTGACCGTCCACGGCACCGACCGCGCCGACGTGATCACGATCGCCCGCGACGCCACCGACAAGAACGTCCTGGTCGTTACCGCCAACGGCGCCGCCCAGACCTTCTCCGCCGACAAGGTCCGCCGCATCCGCGCCTACGGCGGCGGCGGGTCCGACGTCATCACCGTCGACCACGCCAACGGCGCGATCGCCGTCCCGGCTTACCTGCTCGGCCAGAACGGGAACGACTCGCTCACCGGCGGCGGGGCCAGCGACACGCTCATCGGCGGCGCGGGCGACGACCTGCTCAACGGCCTGGCCGGCGGCGACCAGCTCTTCGGCGGCGCCGGTAACGACCGCCTCCTCGGGGGCGACAACGTCGACACGCTCGACCCGGGCGCCGGCGACGACCTGGTGAACTCCGGCGCCGGCAGGGACGTCGTCCTGGGCGCGGGCGCGGGCGACCAGGTCGACACCGGCGAGGCCGCCGACGTCCTGCTCTCCAAGAAGGCCCGCTGGAACCCCCAGCCCGAGCGCGGCGACAACAGCGCCGCCACCCCCGCCGCCTACAACGCGAGCGTCGTGGGGTATACCCCCGACCAGGTCCGCGCCGCCTACCAGTTCGGCCGCCTCTCCCGGAAGTCGTTCACCAACCGCGGCCAGGGCCAGACGATCGCGATCGTCACCGCCTACGACTACCGCACTGCCCGCGAGGACCTCAACGTCTTCTCCCGCCAGTTCGGCCTCCCCGAGGTCGGCCGAAAAATGTTCGGCGTCATGTACGCGAGCGGGTACCAGCCGGTCGTCAACGCGCTCTGGGCGTCCGAAGCGGCGCTCGACCTCCAGTGGGCCCACGCGATCGCCCCCGCGGCGCGCCTGGTCCTGGTCGAGGCCCAGTCCGACCTCCCGGCCGACATGTTCAACGCCATCGCTAAGGCGACCAAGCTGGTCAACCAACTCGGCGGGGGCGTCGTCTCCATGAGCTTCGGGTTCTCCGAGCTCGGGTCCGACGCCCAGTGGGAGACGCAGTTCAAGAACATCGCGACCGACAACGTCTCCTTCGTCGCCGCCGCCGGCAACGTCGGCGGGCAGATCTTCTACCCCGCCGCCAGTGAGGAAGTCCTGTCCGTCGGCGGCACCACTCTTCCGCTGGACGAGAACGGCGTCCGCACCGGCACCGAGGCCGCGTGGGCCGACGGGGGCGGCGGGACGTCCGCCTTCCGCGACCTCCCCGACTACCAGTACCAGCTCGCCATCGGCGGGAACAACGTCACCAACTTCCGCGTCCTCCCCGACGTCGCCTACAACGCCGACCCCCTCACCGCCTACGCCGTCTTCAACTCCACCCCCAACGAGAACGGCGACACCGGCTGGCAGGCGATCGCCGGCACGTCCGCCGGCGCGCCCCAGTGGGCCGGCCTCGTCGCCCTGGTCAACCAGAAGCGCATCGCCAACGGCCTGGAGACCATGGGCAACGGCCAGCTCCACCACTTCCTCTACGGCGTCGCCCGGAAGAACCAGCAGTCCCTGTTCTCCGACATCACGCTCGGCGACAACACCAACCCGACCTTCGTCGGGTTCGACCTGGCGACCGGGTGGGGCACGCCCAAGGCCGAGGCCCTGATCGACGCCATGTCGATCGCCACCGCCAAGAACCGAACCTCCTCCCGCGGCGTCGTCGACTTCGTCTGGAACGCCAACTTCACCCGCGAGCTCCTCAACGGCCTGCTCACCGTACCGGCCGTCGTCAGCTTCGGCGGGGAGCCGATCGGCGCCGGCTTCGACGTCGGCAACGCCCGCTTCACCCCGACCACGATCAGCCTCCGGTTCCAGCAGGACTTCATCGAGCCCCAGCTCTCCACCAAGGGCACGATCACGATCAACGCCCTGCTCATCCCCCGCGTCGGCAACACGTTCGAGGGCAACGGCACCGCGATCGTCCTGCTCAACGACGGCACCCCCGGCATCTTCAACATCCACATCAAGGGCCGCCTCTACCGCCTCCACGGCCAGGACAAGATCACCGGGGAGTTCTACGCCATCGACCCGACCGGGCAGCCCCTGCAGAACGGCCCCCAGCCCAATCTCCGCGGCGTGTTCGATTCCGAACGTTCGGCGTTCTGATACGACCGCTCGCACGACAGCTCGAAGGCCCACGGTGCTCGCACCGTGGGTTTTTTGATGCACCGGTCATACACTCGCGCCGAACCGATGCTCGACCTGTTCACCAACCCCGCCTTCCGCGGCCCGCTCGCCGCCGCCGTCGCGCTGGGCGCCGCCTGCGCCCTCCTGTCCGTCCTGGTCGTCCTCCGCCGCTGGGCCTTCATCGGGGAGGGCATCTCGCACGCCGGCTTCGGCGGAGTCGGCACCGCCTGGCTGCTGTCGCTCGCCGTCCCCGCGCTGGGCGGGCACGATGCGGCCTACGTCGTCGCCGTCGCGTTCTGCCTTGCGATGGCGGTCACGATCGGGTTCGTCAGCCGCCGTGACCGCCTCAACGCCGACGCCGCCATCGGCATCGTCATGGTCGCGTCGCTCGCCTGGGGATTCATCGCCCTGACCGTGTACGAGCGCGCCGGCCGCCCGCACGGCGCGCCAAGCGG
>DATHXE010000322.1:0-6255 GCA_035459845.1 Tepidisphaeraceae bacterium
TCGCCGCGCTAGGGCCGCGATCCAGGACTTGCAGGATGCACTGCGAGACGCGCAGGCCCGGGTGATCGAGCGCGACCCGCTCGTCAGCGCCAAGTGGTTCGCCCGCGCCGCCGCCGACGCGCTGGCCGCGGCCCCCCCGAAGAAGTCCGCCGCCGCCGCCCACCAGCGGTCGACGCTCGAGGCCCTCGGCAAGGCCGGCCAGGACGCCCAGCGCCGCTCGAAGAACCTCCGCCTCTCCCAGGTGCCCGGCTTCTCGCCCCTCTACCTCCCGCCCGCCGCCCCCGCGTGGGGCGACGGCGCCACCGCCCGGGCCGGCGACCGCCTGATGCAGACGATCCCCGGCCTCCGCGAGTGGGGCCGGCTCCGCGACCGCCTCAACGACCCCCTGACTACCCCCACCCGCGACACCGACCCCCCCGGCTTCTCCGACGCGCTCCGTGTCTACTTCGAACTGCTCGGGAAGGAAGACGGGGGGAAGTGATTCGCCGGCGCCGCGCCTGACCTCACGTCGACTCCGGCAGAGTCGCACCGAAGGTGCGAGCGAGTGTTAATATGTCGACATGTCGCGACTCGCGCGCATCATCCTCCACGTCGCCGCCGCCGCCGCGCTGCTCGTCATCGCCGCCCCGATGGCCTGGCTCGAGATTGCCGGCCCCGATCGGCGCGCGCGTGCGTTCGGTTTCCTCTGGATCCTCCACGGGAAAAACCACCTCTTCGTCCGCACGCCGTGGGACGGCCAGCACGAGATTAACCTCGGCGCGATCAGGCCTTTCTGCTGGATGGTCCTGATCCTCTGGGCGTGTGCCGCCATCGGCAGAAGACTGTGGGCCCGCGCGCTCGTGGATCGCGCGACGGATCGGTACATCCGCGGCCACTGCCCCGCCTGCGACTACGACCTCCGCGGTTCACCCGGCCGCTGCCCGGAGTGCGGCGCGGATCGTAGCGAGGCGGCCGGGCTCAAGCCGGACGTGTGAATCCGCGAGATTGCTCCCGCCTCCGGCACGAACCCCACTCCGCAGAAGTCCACGTGGATTGGCGGACCGCGCACATTATCGGCCTCCTCAACTCACTCCAGAAAATCGCCGATCCCTTCGCTATGCAACTCCCCGCCCCGGTGTTCGATCGCCTGATCCGCACCCTCTCGCCGGCCCAGCCCGCGAGCGACCAGCGCCGGTACGAACGGATCGCGCTCGCCGGGCCTGCGACAATCCTCCCCCTTTCCGACGACGTGACCGAAGCCTTCCGCGCCCGCGTCGCCGACGTGTCCGCCGACGGAATCGCGCTGCTCCACGACCGCCCGATGACCGTGGGCGGCGAATTCCTCCTGCAACTCCCGCCCGACGGCCCGACACCCGGGATTCAGATCCGCTGCCTGATCCGCAGTTCGACCCTCGTCGCCGACGGCTGCCACCGCATCGGCGCCGCGTTCGACGGCGTCACCGACCGCCCGTGCCTGCTCGAGCTGGGCGCCCGCGAGTTCTGACCCGCAAATGTCGAAGAACGAAATTCGAAGCTCGAATCAATGACGAATGACCAAGGACGAATGACGAAACACATCCCGTTTCGACATTCGTCCTTCGAGTTTGGTCATTGACTCGTTCTTCGGGCTTCGACCTTCGTCATTTCCTCAATCGAAGTACTCGTCGTGCTCGTCGAACGCCGGGATCGGCACGTTGATGATCTTGAGCTTTCCGACCGCGCGGTGCCGGCAGCCGGGCTTGATGAAGATCGCGGTCAGCGGCTTGAGGGGGAAGCGCTCGCCGTCGAGTTCGATGTGGCCCTCGCCCTCGAGGACGAGGTAGATCTCGGTCATCCGCTTGTGGTAGTGCGTCCGCGAGTCGTGTTCGATCTCGACCAGGTGCATGGTCGCCAGCGGGTTGTCCGGCGTCGCGAACGCCCGCCGCGCCCACCCGCACGGACACCGCGTCGGCTCCACCGCCGTCAGATCCTGGATCATGTATCGGGACATGAGGGGAGTGTAGCAGGGGAGGGGGAGAGGTGAAGGCCGAACATCGAACATCGAACATCGAACGTCGAACGTCGAACGTCGAACCGGCATCTCTTCGTTCGATGTTGGACGTTCGATGTTGAATGTTCGATGTTCGATCTCCAAACAAGAAACCCACGGAAAACTCCGTGGGTTCTTCTTTGTGCCTTCGTGTCTTTGCGATCAGTCCTACGCCGCCTGCCCCTGCGTCGCCGGGGTCGTCGCCGGGAACGGCCGCGTGCTCGCGTCGCGGTCCCAGATCGCCTGCCGCTGGGCCAGTCGCTTGCGGGCCGCGAACTGGGCGTAGACGTACACGTACACGAACGTCGGCATGTGGATCCACAGCCACGGCCGCATCAGCAGGTGCGTCAGCGCCCCCTCGTGTTTCTTCTGGTCGTTGGCGTTCAGGTCCGGGCGGGCGGTCGCCAGCTCGAGGTTGCCGTAGGTCCAGCGCGTCTTGACCTTGAGCAGGTCGCCGAACGTCTGGGGCATCGTGATCAGCGCGTGGCAGGTCTGGACGACGCGCCGCTCGCCCGGACGGGCGAGGTTGCGGATGAACTTGTCGTCGGCCGTGATCGCCGGGAACTCGCGGAACCGCGACCGCAGTTCTTTGTCAATGCAGTAGAACCCGCCGCCCATCGCCCCTTTGCGGACGTACGGCATCGTCCGCCAGATCGCGTAATATCCCGCCAGGAACGGGTTGCGGCCTCGGTACGTGTGCTTGGCCGACGGCATCGCCAGCCGGCAGGTCGGGTCCTTGAACGCGTCGCACACGTCCTGCAGGGCGGTGGGCGACAGCTCGATGTCGGCGTCCAGGTACGCCCGCAGATCGTAACGGGCCTTACGGTCCCCAAGGTTGAGTGCGTGAACTTTGCTCCCCACTGGCGTCTCGACCAACTCGACCTGTTCCGCGAACTTGCGGACGACCGCCGCGGTCCCGTCCGTGCACCCGTTGGCCACTACGATGATCTGCACCGGCCGGTCGACCCGGTTGGCCAGGATCGATTTCAGCGTGCGCTCGACGACGGACGCCTCGTTGTGCGCCGGGATGATAATGCTCAGACCGCTCATGATTCTCCGTGCTCGCTCCCCCCGGGTACACCGGCCGGCTCGACACTCGTACGACTTGCGTGTCGCGCCCGTCACTCTCATCGGCCGGTTCGTGCGGCCTGATGGAACAATCGTAGACGTTGGCTCGCCCGCTCGACAATTGGCAAAACGTCCCATGTCGCCGAAGGGCGCCCCGCCGGGGCTTTTGGCTGAGTCCGGTATCTCCAGTGTGACACACGAACCGTTCACTCGCAAACCGGTTCCGCAAACAGGGACGCCGCCGGGGGTTGGCAGTTACACGCGGCAAAATGGGGTCATTTCCCCTCCCCGTTGACCTGTTGGCGGGCCCTCACTATCCTGAAAGAGACCCCCGATCGGACGCCGGTCGGGGGAGGTTTTTTTCCGCAGGCCATCCTGGAAACCCTTTGTCGCCGGCTGTCGTATTTCCTTGTGGGTCACCCACTTAAGGAGCTCGCTTGGGCCTCTCCCTTCCCCAGTTCGAGTCCGCTCCCGACGAATCGTACGATGCGTACGAAAAGAAGGAAAAGTGCGGCGTCTTCGGCATTTGGGGCACTCCCGACGCCGCCCAGATCACGTACCAGGGGATCTTCGCGCAAAACCACCGCGGCCAGGAGTCGGCCGGCATAACCGTCTCAGACGGCACGGACCTCAAGGGCCACACCGGCATGGGCCTGGTCAGCCAGGTCTTCACGCCGCGGATGCTGAAGGAAGAATTGTCCGGCCACGGCGCGATCGGGCACGTCCGCTACTCGACGACCGGCTCGTCAAAACTCTGCAACGCCCAGCCGCTGCTCCGCGAGTACCTGATGGGACCCGTGGCGATCGCGCACAACGGCAACCTCGTCAACGCGCAGCTCCTGCGGCACGAATACGAAAAGCACGGCCACATCTTCCAGTCGACGACCGACACCGAGATCATCGTCCACCTGCTCGCCAAGCCGTCGCACGTGGAGAAGCACGACCCGCTGCCGCACGTGCTCAAGCACCTGCAGGGCGCGTTCAGCCTGCTCTTCCTATTCCCCAACCGCATTGAGGCGGCGCGCGACCCGTGGGGCATCCGCCCGCTGGTGATCGGCAAGACGGAAGAAGGGCAATGGTGCGTCGCGTCTGAAACGGTCGCCCTCGACGCGATCGGGGCGACGTACGTCCGCGAGGTCGAGCCGGGCGAGATCGTGCGGATCGACGACCACGGCCTGCACTCCCGCACGTTCGCCAAGCCCGCCGAGGAGCGGGCGCACTGCGTGTTCGAGCACGTGTACTTCGCCAACCCGTCGAGCAAGGTGTTCGACCACACGGTGCACACCGTGCGCGAGAACCTCGGGCGGCAACTCGCGCGCGAGGCCCCGGTCAACGCCGAGTACGTCCTGCCCATGCCCGACAGCGGCCGCAGCGCCGCGCTCGGGTTCTCGAAGGAGAGCGGGATCCAATTTGAGGAGGGGATCGTCCCGAACCGGTTCGTCGGGCGGACGTTCATCCTGCCGCAGCAGAAGATGCGCGACATCGCGGTCGCGATGAAGCTGAACATCATCCCCGACGTGGTGAAGGACCGGCGCGTGGTCGTGGTCGACGACAGCATCGTCCGCGGCACGACGACGCGGAGCAAGATGCGCGCGATCCGCCGGGCCGGGGCGAAGGAGATCCACCTGCGGATCTCGTGCCCGCCGATCCGTCACCCGTGTTTTTACGGGATCGACTTCGCGACCCGCGGGGAGCTGATCGCGACGGACCGGACGGTCGACCAGATCCGCGACTTCGTCGAGGTCGACAGCCTGAGCTACCTGTCGCTCGAGGGCATGCTGGGCGTGTTCAAGTTCCCGCCGAAGCACGCGTGCACGGCGTGCTGGAGCGGGAAGTACAAGATCCCGATCGACGTACAGACGACCAAGTTCACGTTCGAGCGCGACCAGCTCAAGATGTTCGAAGGGGTGTGACGTGCACCGGGAATCGCCGCAAAGCCGCAACGGCGCAAAGAGGGAAGAAGGGAGCCCAGCGGGACGGAGTTCGAAAGGCGCTCGATCGCGCGCGCCGCTTGTTCGAATCAACAAAACGCAGAGCCGCTGAAGCGGCCCCGCCGGTTATTTGGTCGCGACGGGGGCGCCGCATTCGGGGCACTGCCCGATGCTCTCGCGGAGGTCGTACCCGCACGCCGCGCACCGTCCCGTCTTGCGCCTGCGTCGCGTCACCCACGCCCGCCGCGCGCCGCGCAACGGCCCGATCGCCGCGAGCAGCGCGACCACCCAGTGCGGGAACGCGACGGCGCCGAACCCCGCGCCGCCGACGCCGAACACGTCCGCGCCCGGGGCGCTCCGGGCCCACAAAAATCCGCGCCACGCCCGACGGATCGTGGGGTCCGCGAGCAGCCGGTTCGCGAGCACGGTCATCTCCCCATCCGTCGTCCGCACCGGCAGCGCCGTCCACGCCCGCTCGTCGCCGAGTGTCAGGCCGCTCGCCCCGACCAGGATTTGCCCCCGCCACGACGCGACGGCCGTCGCCTGCCCGCGCGGGCCGAGCAGCAAGAGCACGTCTGCGCCGCCCGTATAGCTGCGCCACCACGCCCAGATCGCGAGCGCCAGCAGTGCGATCGAAAGCCAGTGGCGTCGGAGGATCATGTGTCGCGCGCCGGTTATCGCTGCCTCAACAGCCCAAGGAGCCACTCCACCTCGGCGTGGTAGTCGGGCGTCGTCGTGATGACCAGCCGCCCGCCGAACGAGTGGATGCCACCGACGCTCCCGCCCGCGTTCCGCCACGTGGTCGGGTCGATCGACTCCTGGATCAGGCGGACGATCGAGTCCATCCGCTCCTGGTACGTCGCGACCGGCTCGGGCGGCGGGGGGTGCGACTGGTGGATGCCGAACGCCTCCAACGGCGCGCCGCGGAAGTCGCCGGGCCAGTCCATCACGAGCAAGTCGCGCACGTCGTACACCCGCGTGACCGTGTTCCGCCACAGCGCGTCCGCCGTCGACACGGTCAGCACGCCGTCGTCGGCCGCGTACGACAGGTTGATGTTCCCGCCCCCCACGTCGCGCAGGATCAGGCGCAAAACGCGCCGCACCGGGAGGTCGCGCACGGACACCGTCACCGGCGCGTCGGCGTTGATCCCGGCGGCCTCGAGCGCCCGCCACTCGACCACCAGGTTTACCCCGGCGAAGTCGCGCACGCGCGCAAGCGAGGCGGCCAAGTCCTCCTTGTCCG
Organism: Tepidisphaeraceae bacterium; assembly: GCA_035459845.1. GTDB lineage: Bacteria > Planctomycetota > Phycisphaerae > Tepidisphaerales > Tepidisphaeraceae > DASPKW01. The sequence goes on from DATHXE010000322.1 coordinate 6,251, forward strand.
CCCGA
>DATHXE010000323.1:0-3663 GCA_035459845.1 Tepidisphaeraceae bacterium
GGTAACGATCGTGCGGCTTACTCCGGTTGTGACGGGAGGGAAACCGGATGCCGCACCTCAAAGGATTGGATATGAAGCGCTTCTGGCGCGAATTGTCGTTGGCGGCTCAGGTCATGGCGGTCTGCGCGGCCGGACTCTTAATTGTGGCGGCGGCGGCGCTCGTCGTCACTGCCCGCTGGGCCGGCGTTCGTTCCCCCTCCCCCGACGACCAGGCCATGTTCCGCCTGGAGTTAGTCGGTGCCCTCGCCGCCGCCGCGCTCGTTGGCATCGGCCTGATCACCGCCACCGTCCGTTCTCTGCTTCTCAATCCCCTCAACCGCCTGAACGCCGACCTGATGAAGGTCGCCACCAACCAGCTCGATCAGGTCAGTGACGCCGCCATGCCCAGCCGCGACCTCGAGGCCGTCCGGCAAACCTTCACCGGCATGGTCCGCCACCTCCGCACCGCCCGCGACCACTTCGAAGAATCGCAGCGCGTCCTGGCCACCCGCACCAGCACCGTCGACCGCCTCCTCGACTTCTCCCAGACCATCCAGGGCGCCGGCACCGTCGCCCAGGTCTACGACACCCTCAGCCACTACCTCCGCACCGAGCTCGGGCTCGCCGGCCTCGTCGTCATCTCCCACGAGCCCGCCCAGGTACCGGCCATGCAGGTGCGGGCGCGATTCCCCGACGCCCTGCTCTGCCCCGGCGCGCAGATGAACGACCTCGAGGCCTCGGCCTGCCCGTGCCTCCGCCAGCACCTCCCCAAAAGCTTCCGCAGGGACGGCTCGCCCGTCCGCTGCGGCATCGACGCCCTGATCACCCTCGGCCCCGAGCACCCCGCCTACTGCATCCCGTTCAACGTCGGCCAGCGCATGCAGGCCGTCGTCCACATGCTCCTGCCAACCGACGGCGTCTGGACCGAGGACCGCCGACAGCTCGCCCAGACGTACGTCAACACCGCCGTCTCCACGCTGATCTCGCTGCACCTGCTCGCCGAGGCCGAGAAGCAGTCGATGACGGACGGCCTGACCCAGCTCTTCAACCGCCGCTCGATGGAAGCCCTGCTCGACCGCGAGGTCGCCCTCTCCGAGCGCCACGGCCACGCGCTCTCGCTCGTGATCATCGACCTCGATCACTTCAAGCAGATCAACGACGCGCACGGCCACGCCGCCGGCGACCACGTCCTCAAGAGCTTCGCCGACTGCGTCCGCATCACCCTCCGCAAGACCGACCTCGCCTTCCGCTACGGCGGGGACGAGTTCGTCATCGCCCTGCCCCAGACGTCCGCCGCCCAGGCCGTCCAGGTCGTCCACAAGCTCCGCCAGGCGTACGGCGCCGTCGACTTCTCGCACGCGATCGCCCGCCTCGAGCACTCGCCCACCCTGAGCATCGGCGTCGTCGAGCGCAACGTCCCGCAGAACGTCACGACCCTCGCCAACCTCCTTTCGTCGGCTGACCTCGCCCTGTACGAGGCCAAGGCCGCCAACCGCAACTGCGTCCGCGTCTTCCAGCCCGGCGGAACCGCCGCCGCGCCCGCCCCCGCGCCGACGCAAGCAGCTTGACCCACCCTTCGTTTAGCCGCGACCCGCAGGGCAAGCGTAAGCGCCGCCCGAAGGGGAGCGCGTCGAGCCTCGTAAAACGCCGCGATTTTCCTTGTCAGACCGACCCACGTCTGGCATCGTTGTCCCGCCCGGCACCCTCTCTCGCCCGGCAAAAGGCAGGTCGTCATGAACTCGATTGCACCCATCTCCCCCCGGTAGCACGGTCCGGATTCCCGCACGCCCAGAACGGCAGCGCCGCTTCAGCGGCCCTGTAACCAGGCGCGCACCCGAACCCCGATCTGCCTGACGCCCTAGCGGTCTCCCGCGCGCTACCGGCCCACTCCCCATCCCATCTCCTACAGGTGTCCGAGCTACCGCGCGCCTTCACCGGCGCGCACGCAAGCGCCCACCCCGCGCCACGCCGGATCCGGAGCCTAACGGCGACGGGCCGGATCGTCGCGGGATTGCGCCCCGCACCCGCTCCGACATCCCAAGTGCATCCCCCGCCGCGCACTCCCACGCGCGGCGCCCGTCTCCCTCGCGCCTCCCGAACCCGTTTATGACATTCCACCGAAAACACCGCGGGCGCCCGCGCCCGCAATTCGAATCGTCCGACAACGATTTCCTCGCCCCGCGCCGTCACGACCGCGCCGCCCAGAAGGCCGCCCAACTCTGCCGCCAGGTCGAGCGCACCCTCGCCCTCGCCCTGCCGGCGTGCGCCGACCCGCTCGTCAGCGAACTCACCCTCCTCGCCGTGCACCCCGCTCCCGACGCCGGCCGACTCCTCCTCGAACTCGCCGCGCCGATCGGGTCTACCGTGCCCGCGGTCGACCGCCTCGCGCGCCTTACTGCCGCTGCGCCCTTCCTCCGCCACGAGATCGCCTCGGCCATCACGCGCAAGCGCGCCCCCGAACTCTCGTTCGTCCTGGTCGCACCGCCGACAGGAGGTGACCGATGACCGACGATCAACGCGACGACCGCCGACGCCACAAACCGCGCCCATCACAACCCCGCCCGCCGATCGCCACCTGGCTGACCGACCCGCTCACCGCCGACGTCGCCCGCGCCGTCGACCGCCTCGCCCGCTGCCCCGGCGTCGCCCGCATCGCCCTCATGCCCGACGTCCACCTGTCCGAGCACGTCTGCGTCGGCACCGTCCTCGCGACCATCGGCCTGCTCTACCCCGCCGCGATCGGCGGCGACATCGGCTGCGGCATGGCCGCCATCGCGTTCGACGCGCCTGCGTCTGCGGTCCTCGCGACCAAGTCCGACGCCCCACGAATCCTGCACGAACTGAAGCAGCGAATCCCTGCCAACCGTCACCACCGCCCTCAGGATCTTCCCGAAGAACTCGATTCGACGCCGCTCTCGCACCCGTCACTGGAATCCATCAAGCATCGCGACGGTCGCGTGCAGTTCGCGACGCTCGGAGGTGGCAATCACTTCCTCGAGTTCCAATCCGACGACGATTCGATCGGCGGGGATGGTCGCCTCTGGCTCATGCTCCACACCGGCTCGCGGGGCGTCGGCCAGGCGATCCGCGACCACCACCTCGCCCGCGCCCGGGGCCGCCCCCTCGCCGCCCTCGACGCCGACTCCCCCGACGGACGGGACTACCTCGCCGACATGGCCTGGGCCACCGCCTATGCCGCCGCCAGCCGCCGCGCGATCGTCGATCGCGTCGCGTCACTGCTCGCCGAGCTTCTCGCCATCACTCCTCTGCCCGACACTTACATCGACTGTCACCACAACTTCGTTCGCCAGGAAACGCACTTCGACCAGCCCCTCTACGTCCACCGCAAGGGCGCGATCTCTGCGGAAATCAACGAACCCGGCATCACCCCCGGCTCAATGGGTACCCACAGCTTCCACGTCGCCGGCCGCGGCAACCCCGCCGCCCTCCACTCCTCCGCCCACGGCGCCGGCCGCGCCATGTCGCGCGGCGAAGCCCGCCAGCGAATCTCGCCCCACGACCTCTCGCGCCAACTCGACAGCGTCTACTTCTATCCCACGATGGCCGACGCCCTCCGCGAAGAAGCCCCAGCCGCCTACAAGCCCATCGACAAGGTCATGCGCGCCCAGCGCGACCTGACCCGCATCGTCCGCAAACTCAGACCCGTCCTGTCCTACAAAGGCC
>DATHXE010000324.1:0-2001 GCA_035459845.1 Tepidisphaeraceae bacterium
GAGCGTGATCGTGTAGAGGAACATCGCGCTGACGACGATCCACCCGATCGGGAACAGCCCGGTGAGGCCGCCGTAGACCATGGACATCGCGGCCGTGGGCGCGGGCATCTTGAAGACCCACCACGCCATGACGAAGGCGGCTATCAGGCTCGCCAGCGCGGCCCAATGGGCGGCGATGCCGAGGTGCAGCGAGCCGTCGGACCGGCGCACGGGGTGCAATGCGAGCAGATACAATAAGACGACGATGGGGACGGCGGCGAGGCAGGTGGAGAGCACCGGCGACCCGACGGGGTCGTAGTTCTGCAAGTATTGTGCGAGGGTCACGGGGCGCGGCCTCCGGGGGATGTGGGCGGGGCGTATTGTGCGCGGGCGGGGGGAGGATGGCGAGTTTCGCGGCAGGGGGGTGTCATCCACTCCGGGTGCCCTGCCTTCGCCCGCGGCCGAACTCCTCGGGCTCGCGTCGCCGCGCGTCCGCGGGCGGAGGCATGCCCCAACGGCGTCCGATTTCAAAGAGAGACCATCCGGGGCATGCCCACGCCCCGCGAGGACGGCCACGCGCGAATCGGCGTCGGTGGGCGCGGTGCGAGGGCATGGCGCCCATTCAGGCGGGGCGCTCGCGCGTCAACCCACCCCTCGACATTGCACTATCAATCACCGACGATCCCGCTCGCGAAAGGAACCCGCCGATGCGCCTCAGAAGCCTGCTCGCACTCGCGTGCCTCGCCCCCGCCGCCCTGGCCCAGCCGAAGGACGCGGGCGACGTCTCCCAGCCGTCGCTGGTGACGCTGAAGTTGGAGAACGCGCCGCCGCAGAAGGTGTTCGAGGAGATCGCGAAGCAGGGGAAGACGGAGTTCTCGGTCTCGCCGGCCAAGACGTTCTGGAACACGACGACGGCGCCGCTGTCGGTGGCGATCGACAACCAGCCGTTCTGGCTGGCGATGAAGGACGCGTGCGGCAAGGCCGAGGTGTCGCTCAAGTACGCGACGGACACCGCCGAGCCGCGCGTGATCCTGGCGCGGGACAAGCAGAACTGGACGCAGTTGCCGTCGGTGACGAGCGGGCCGTTTCTGGTGAGCCTGCGCGGGTTGCAGCGGAGCAGCACGGTCGACATGCACAAGCCTTCGGACGTGCAGCGGTCGCTGGTCGCCAAGCTGACGGTGTTCTGCGAGCCGCGGGTGCGGCTGCTGCGCGGGTCGATGGTGGCCAAGGTCGAACAGGCGGCGGACGACAAGGGCAACTCGCTCGTGCGCAAGACGCCGGACGCGGACGCCGAGACGATGAATTTCGTCACGTCGTGGGTCTACAACCTGGACGCGCCGCTCGAGTATCCGCCGAAGGACGGGGCGGGGGCGAAATTGCCGGTGCTCAAGTGTTCGGCGAAGTTCGTGGCGCAGGTGAAGTCGGAGACGATCGAGATCGCCGACCCGGTCGCGAGCAAGGGCGCGAGCAAGTCGGTCGCCGGGCGGAAGATCACGCTCAAGGAGCTGCGGCGCGGGGACGGCGAGTGGGAGGCCGTGATGACGCTGAGCCGGGATCAGCTGACGCCCGAGCAGTGGGCGGGGGCGCTGTTCCCCGGCCAGTCGATGAAGCTGGTCGACGCGGAGGGGCGGTCGGTCGTGGCGCGCGGGTTTGGCGTGGGCGGGAAGGGGGACGACCTGTCGTTCATCTTCAAGTTCGAGAAGGACCCGCCCAAGGCCAGCCGGATCGGCAAACCGGTGAAACTGTCATGGGAGATTCCGACGGAGACGCGCGAGCTGCCGCTGACGTTCGAGTTCAGGGACGTGCCGCTCCCGTGAACCAACGGCCCGTCTCGGCTCACGCTTTTTGACACCGATTACACCGATCGGCACAGATGTTCACCGATCTTCGATTCTGAAATCGTCAGTGCGAATCGCTGTCCATCGGTGGAATCGGTGTCTAAGAGAACTTCGACCGACGGCCCTTCCTCCGCCCATATGACTGATCCGCGCGACACCCTCCAATCCGTTTTCGGCTTCCCCG
>DATHXE010000325.1:0-10233 GCA_035459845.1 Tepidisphaeraceae bacterium
CAATTCCGTTGACCAGGATCGGGTCGACCTGCACGGTATTGCCGGAGAAGCCGAAGTCGGTGCGGCCGGCGAGCGTCGAGGTCGAGCCGACGTTGGACGACGTGGCCACCACACCAGCGGCGCCGATCGTCAGCAAGCCACCGGAGTTGACGGTCGGGTTGCCGGACCCGCCGCCCGTGTTGTTGAAGACCACCCCGGCGAGCGTGTTGCCCGTCCCGGTCGGCGTGCCGAAGAGGTTCAGGGTGCTGTTGCCGTTGAGCGTGACGGTATTGCCCTCGTCGATCTGGCCGCCGACGTTGGTCATCGTCACGACGGCGCCGTTGAGGACCACGCCCTGCGCGGGAACGAGGGCGAGCGGCACGGTGACGCCGGAGGTCGCGTTGAGGTTGAGCGTCCCGCCGTTGACGGTCAGGCCGCCGGTGAAGGAGTTCAGGCCGTTCGACAGGCTGACCGCGCCGCCGGTCGCGCTGACGACCAGGCGCGTCTCGCCGACGCCGTTGTCGACCACGCGCGAGTTGATCCCGAACGTGTTGCTGTGGTTGAACACGTACAGCGGGGTCGTGCCGGCGGCGGTCCCGCCGGACGTGATGCGGCCGTTGTCGACCGCCGTGCCGATCGTGTTGTTGCTGTAGGTGCCGGCCAGGCCGCCGCTGACCAGGTTGAGCGTGTTCGTCGCGGTGGTAAACCCGAAATTCGCACCGCTCCGGAGGGCCAGTGAGTTGATCGTGTAGACGCCGGGGCCTGCGACGGTCGGGATGCTCGCGCCGGCGGTCAGGCGGACGTTGGCGGTCGCGGCGGGAGAGGTCGGGAAGGTCGTCCCGCTCGAGTCGTAGTTGGCGAACCCGTTCGCGGTCTGCCCGAGCACGCCGACCCCGCGGCCCGGCGCGTAGGTCAGGAAGTCGCCCGACGTCTGGTTGATCGCCCACCCGCCGATCAGGTTGTTCGTCAGGCCCGGCGTGGTCTCGCGGTCCGTCACGAACACGCGGACGCCGCCGCTGGTCAGCAGGCCGAGGTTCGCCGCCGTGCCGGTCACCGTCAGGGTCGCGTCGGTGGCGCCCTGGGTCATGCTGGCGAGGGTCAGGGTCGCCGAGTTCGTCGAGGTCCCGCCGGCGCTCGGGTTGATGATCGAATACCCCTGGGCGGCGGTGACCGCACCGAGCGTTTCGGTCGAATCCATCTGGGCGCGGCCGAGGTAGTTGATCTGGCCGCCGCGGAGGGTGATCGGGGCCGTGTTGCTGACGCGGTCCGACAGGTTGGTCGAGCCCGTGGCGTTGTCGATCGTGAGTTGTCCGTAGGTCACGGCCAGGGACGACGTGTTGAGGATCGTCGCCTGGTCGCGGAGCAGCGTGATGTTACCGTTGAAGAGCGACGACCCGGTGTAGGTCTGCGGGCTGTAGACGGTCCACTGGCCGCTGCCGGTCCGGGCGACGTTGACGTTGCCCTGGATCGACCCGGCCCAGTTGCGGGCGTCGGAGTTGATCGCCAGGGTGCCGGTGCCGGTGCTCGTGGTGACGATCCCGCCGCCGTTGGCGACGGGAGAGTCGGTGAACAGGCCCTGGGTGTACTGCGCGCCGCCGTTGAGGTCGAGCGTCGCGCCCGGGCCCACGTGGACGTACCCGTTGGCGAACAACGTGTTGGTCAGGCCGCTCAGCTTGAGCGTGCCCTGGTTGACGACGGTCTGGCCGACGAGCGTGTTGTTGCTCATCCCGGCGTAGATCGAGCTGGCGGGCGAGTTGAGGAACAACTGGCTCGCGCCGGCCTTGACCAGGGAGACCGACGAGGTGGTGTTCCCGCCGGCGAGCGTGCTGGTGACGTTCAGGTTGGCCAGCGCGTGGACGGTGAGCGGGGAGTTACCGGTCGGCGCGCTGAGCACGCCACCGCTGATCCCGCCGTTGGCCGCGAGCGCGAGGATGCCGCCGCTGGAGAGCGTCAGGCTCTGCCCGGCGTTCAACGTGATCGCCCCGCCGGCGCCGCCGCCGGCGAACGTGATCGAGTTCAGGTTGACGGTGTTCGTCGCGGCGATCGCGTTGGTCGCGCGGACGTTGCTGTTGGCGGTCAGCGTGTTGTCGGCCGCGTACTCGAGAGCGGCGAGGGGGCGGATGACGCCCGTCGCCGAGTCGGCGGTCGCGAACGACTGCCCGAGCCCGGTCGTCGTCGTGTCGACCAGCGCCCAGGGTAGGATGCCTTTGGTCGCGGTGTTAACGGCGCCCGTCTGCCCGGCGAACACCAGTGCGGTCGACGCGATGGTCGCGTTACCCGCCCCGACCGCGGCCCCGAGGTTCGTACCGCGGAATAGCGCCGTCGCCCCGCTCGGCCCGGTCGTCGCATTCTGAGCCGCCGACGGGTTGTTCAACCCGCCGAACCGCAGGTCGGCCTGGCGCCCGGCCCCGGCCGTCACCGTGATGACGCTGTGCCCGCGGTTGAACGCCGTCCCGCCCACCGTCTCCGCCGCGTTGGCCGCCGCGTCCCCGATCAGGTTGACGTTGGCGCCCAGGAGCGTGAGCCCCCGCCCGCCGAGCCGGTTCGCGACCGCCGTCCCCGTGTTGTTCAGCGTCAGGGTGCCCGTCGGGTTCACCGTCAGGGCGATCCCGCTCCCCTGGGTCATCGTGCCGGCGCCCGTGAACGCGAGTTCGCCCGCGAACACCGTGAAGTTGTTCGTGAACACGACCGGGTTGGCGGTCGTCACGTTGAGCGTGCCGGTGCCGTACTTGTTGATGCTGAAGTACTGGTTGGCGGTCGCGGTGGCCGCGGTCACGGAGCTGTTCAGGTTGACCGTGCCCGCGCCCGTGAAGATCAGGGCCTTGGCCGCCGTCGTCGGGTTGTTGATCCCGCCGTTGATGTTCAAGGTCGCGCCCGCGTCGGCGCCGATCGCGGCGTCGAAGTCCATGCGGAGCTGGCCGGTCACCGTGTTCACGCCCGTCACGCTCTGCAACTGCCCGCCGAAGTTCACCCCGCCGAACGCCTGGTTGTTGTTTCCCTGCAGGTTGATCGGGTTGGCGATGCTGATCCCGCCCGAGAGCTGCAGCGCGGAGCCGACCGCGGTCGACCCGGGCATGATCGTGACGGGGTTCGTCGCCGCGCCCAGCGCAGTCGCGTTCGAGACGCGGACCACGCCGCCGTTGATCGTCAGCCCGCCGTTCCACGCGCCCGCGCTCGGGCCCGAGATCGCCAGCGTGCCGCTGTCGGTCTTGATCACCGCGTTGGACGCGCCGGCCTGGATGCCGGTCGTCATGTCGAGCGTCGTGTTGATCCCGACGCTGACCGTCGTCGTCGTCGCGTTCAGGTTGTACGTCCGCCCGCTCGTGATCGTCCCGCCCCCGATCGCGCTCAGGGTCGCCGCGGCCCCGCTCGTGGTCACCGAGTTCGCCGCGTTGCCCAGCGCCGCGTCGGAGTTGAACGCCAGCGTCCCGCCGGTCACGATCACCGGGCCCTGGAACGTGTTCACGCCCGTGAGCGTCAGCGAGCCGGCGCCGGCCTTGGTCAGTCCGCCCGTGCCGTTGATGGTTGAGGCGTACGCGTTGGCGATCGCGGTGTTCACCGTCATCACGGCGCCGCCGCTGAGGTTTACCGCGCCGGTCGCGCCGACCTGGCTGGTGAGCCCGGCGATCGTGAAATCGACCCCCGAGTTCAGCGAGCCGTTGCCGATGCTGATCGAGTTTGTGGTCCCGATCGACGTCCCGGTGACGATGTTGACCTGCCCGCCGTTGACGTTGAGTTGGCCGGCCCCGCCGCCGAAGAAGCTGCTGTTCGGGTCGCTGCTCTTACCGAGGTTGAGCGTGCCGCTGCCGGTGACCGAGAGCTGGGAGGTGTTGACCAGCATCAGGCTGGCCGCGTCGAGCGTGGCGTTCGCGTTCAGGTTGAGGACGTTGTTGGTCCCGTTCCCGATCGCCTGCAGGACTTCCACGTCGCTGGTCGTCGCCGACGCGGGCGCCAGCTGCACCGTGGTCGCGACGTTCGTCGCGCCGTTGAAAATGATCGCGCCCCCGTTGGTGATCCCGCCCGCCTTGATCGTCGTCCCCGAGTCGACCACGTACTGGTTCGCCAGGGCGCGCATCGTCACGTTCGCGGCGCTGAAGTCCAGGTACTGCGTGCCGTCGATCGTGTCGACCCCGGTCAGGTTGATGCCGAAGCCCAAGCCGTTACGGCCCCCCCCGGGCCCCCACGCGATCGACGGCGCGTTCGTCGTCGGCACCGCCCCGACCCCGCCGTTCCCCTGGCCCAATCGCAGTTCGAAGTTGTGCCAACCGGCCGCCAGTGTCAGCTGCGCCGACTTGGTCGCGTCCGTCCCGCTGTATCCGCCCGGCCCGAACACCAGCGCGCCGTCGATGTACACCGACACGTTGTCGTCGAAGCTCTCGCCGAACTGAATCGGCGTCCCGCCGGCCACCTGGAACTGACCCGAGTAGACGTAGGTCTGGTTGTCCAGCCACCCGCTGATCGGGGTCGTGGCACCCGGCGAGACCGTCGGCACCTGCGCCTTGGCCGTGTTCGTCGTGAGGTCACCGCCCGCGTTCGCCGTCGTGATGTTATTGGCCGAACCGCCGATCCGCCCCTCGCGCAGCAAGCCGCCGGCGAACTTGTTCGTCGACGAGATCACGGTCGTGCCGAAGTCCACCGTGCCGGACGTCGCCTGGATCGTCCCGTCGTTCACGACCGCGCCGGTCCGGGTCATCGTGTTCCCGGTGCCGGCTGCGAATTGGAGCGCGCCGCCGCCGACCGTGGTCGTGGTGAACTGCCCGATGTTGGCGCCCGCCAGTTGGACCGTTCCCGCGCCGGTCTTGTTCAGCGCGCGGGTGCCCGCCGCGGTGTCGACCGTCCCGCTGAAGACGGTCGTGGAGAACTCGCCCGTGCTCACGTTCAGGTCGCGCCCGAGCGTGACCGTGCCCGTGTACGTGCCGGTCACCTGGGCGCCGTCCAGGGTGCTGACCGACGACAGGCCGCCGGTCGTGCCGGCCGCGAGGTTGATGTTCCGGGTGATCGTGACGGCGGCGTTGTGCGTCCCGCTGCGGACGCCGAACGAGGCGCCGTCGGCGACGGTGATGTCGGCCGTCGACGTCCCGAGCGCGCCGCTGTTGCCGATCGCGAGCGTGCCGGTCGTCCAGTTCACTTCCCCGCTGAACCCGACGTTGTTCCCCGACAGCGCGAGCACGCCGCTGCCCGTCTTGGTGATGTTCGTGCTCCCGGTCACCAGGCCGCTGATCGTCAGCGCGCCGGCGCCCGCCACGTCGATCGTGCCGCCACCGGCCCCGATCGCGGTTGCCCGACTCACGGTGAAGTCGGTCGCCGACGTCGACTGCAGCGTCGCGCCGTTCTGGAGCGTGACGCTGTTCGCGGCGTTGCCCAGGTTGGCGTTGCTCATGACGTTCAGCACGCCCGCGCTGACCACCGTCGTCCCCGTGTACGTGTTCGTGCCCTGCAGGATGAGCGTACCGTCGCCCAGCTTGGTCAGGCCGGCACCTGCGATCACGCTTGTCGAGTCGAACGTGAGCGCCTTGCCCGGGTCGACCGTCACGGTCCCCGTGGTCAGCGTCAGCGTCCCGTTGGTCAGCGTCAGGTTCTCGGCCGAGAAGACGGTGTTCGCCAGCGCGCCCACCCCGATCGTGATCGGGCCGACCGTGCCGCCGAGGAAGCGCACGTCGGACGTCGCGTCGGGGAGGATGTCGCCGGCCCAGTTCGTGTCCGGGCCGGATCCGTTCGTCAGCCAGTTCAGGTCGATGTCGCCGGTCCAGTTCAGGTCCGCGGCGCCCGCGCTTGGCGCGGTCGGCAGCGCCAGGGACGCCGCCGACAGCAGCGCCATCACCGTGGCCTTGCCCCACCGCCGCTTGGCCAGGCGGGCGGCTTTGCCCTTCGGGTTGACGGAAGTGCGAACGGAACCCGCGCCCGAGAAACCCTGCGACCTGAGCATAACTCTCCCGTGTCTTTGAGATAGACGCGTCGCGCGCCCACCGCCTGCCCGACCAAATATGCGCTGCGAAATGACCTCGCGTGCCCCCGGTACTCCGGTGAATCGGAGTGTCCGGATGCCTCCAACCCTACTAAGCGCTTGCTTCTGCAAGATTACCAGTCCGCACCGGCGACTTTTTGGGGTGATCTTCACGCGATTTGCAGTCGGCGATCCCCCGATACCCACCGACACCGCCCTTTACCCAAGCCCCTATAATTACATAAGTAAGCCAGCAATGCCGACCGCGCCAGAATCCGAAGCCACCTCGGCTGATGTGGTTTCTGGCATCAAAAGTTGAGACTTTTGCAGTTCGATTCCGCGCGTTGCGGCGGACGTTCCCGGTCCGTTGTAATAGTATTCACGCGCCCACGAAAGCACTGTCCCACAATAACGTAGGTGCAATGCTTACATGCCCACCATTTACAGTTCGTCGCCATGGAAACTGCTGGATTCGGCGGCTGGCAAAATGGGAAAGTTATAGCGGTGCGCAGTCCCGCGCGAAGATGTCTGGGATTATGGCACCCCGGCAGACCGGTAACGAGGGGTCTTATCGGCGGTCGAGCGCCACCGTCAAGCCGGCTCACCACCCCCCCGGAAACTCACCGCCGGAACTCATTGGCGGGCGACTACCCAGGCGACGTCGAAGCTCGCCAGCGTTAGCCCCCCGTTTCGCTCAAACAGGCAATGCGCCCGGCCCGCGGCGTCGACCGCCAGATCCGAATAACCCGATGGTCCGGGGTCTATGGCACGTTTGGCGGACCAGGTCTTGCCGTCGTCGGTGCTGACCCGAACGGTGACGTTCATGCGCGCGAGCCAGCGGCCCAAGCCGGGTTTGGCGGCACCGCGCGCGGTGGCGAGATCCCCGTTATCCGGGTTGGCGAACAGGATCGCCGGCTTGCCGCCGTCCTTCGTGACAGGCACGCCCACGATCGACCCGTTGCAGATCGGCTCGACCAAGGCCTCGTCATATGTCGGGGCCGACCAGTTCGAGGCGCCGTCGGGACTAGAGACTACGACGCGGCGCTGCTTGGCGGATTCGTTCCGCGCGTTGAGCATCACCCGCCCGTCCGCAAGCTCCACGGCGACCGTTTCGTTCGGGTTCGGGCACTCCTTCGTATCCGGGATGGCGATCGCGCCGGCCTTCCACGTCGCGCCGCGGTCGTCGGAATAGACCGTCGCCACCACGCTCGGGTGGTGCGACTTCCCGCCCGTCGACAGCCAGACCGGCACCAGCAGCCGGCCGGAGCGCAACTGGATCCCGTGCGTCGGCCCGGTCGCGATCACGTTCCAGTTGTAGTCCTTCTTGAACGTCTCGAACGCCGGCGTGATCTCGACGGGCTTGGAGAACGTCGCGCCGTCGTCGTCGCTCCGCGCGTAGTAGCACCGGGCGTAGTCGGTGCAGTACAGGAAGTGGACGGCCGGCGCGCCGCCGGGGACCGCCGGGTCCTTGTCGACGATCGCGACGGGGTTGTTGTACGTCTTGGCGTCGCCCCCGCCTGCGACCTTTTGTACGTCGCCCCACGTCGCCCCGCCGTCGGTCGACCGGCGCAGGACGACGTCGATCGGGTCCCAGTCGCCGCCCTTGTTGCGGCGGGCCTCGCAATACGCGAGCAGCGTCCCCTTGGCCGTGACGACCAGCCCGGGGATCCGGCAGTTCACGTAGCCGAGCGCCTTGGGGTCGAACACGACGACCTTCCGCACGTCATCGCCCTTCGCGGTCTCCGCGGCGGTCGCGCGGAGGGCCAGACCGACGACGACGGACGACAGGACGGCGCGGCGCGATAGCTCCATTTGATTCTCCGTTCGGGCAGGACGTTTCGATGGCCCGCAATCGACCGCCGCCGCCCGAGGCTAGCTAGCCGCCGCCCGAACTCCCGTTTAACCGCCTCGGCGAACGCGCCGTTCATTGCGTATCGTTGTCGCGCGAACGGCTCTCGTACCAGCAGGCCGAAATGGGCATTAAACCGACGCGATTCCATATCTCAACCCGCTGATACGTAGGCCCGATGAAGCTGTGGCTGGAGGGTGGGTTGAGACAGGTTTTGAGTGGACTCAGCGAAAGCACAGATTGCGCCGGAGTCTGACCGCCCGCACGAGCAAATCTCCGGAATGCGAGCGAAGCCGATGATCCGCGAGAAGATGACAGTCGCGTTGGAGGGTTCGCCACTCCCGTCGGACGAGGCGTCGGTCGAATCTCGCCTGCGTGAAATCGAGCACCAGCTCGCCGAAACGCAGCGCCTTGCACAGCTCGGGAGCTGGCGCTGGGACCTCGGCGCCGATACGATCGAGTGGTCGGACGAACATTACCGCATCTGCGGCCTGGAGCGTGGAGAGGGTCCGCTGACTTTTGAGACGGCCGTCGGTGGTGTCCACCCGGACGACCGGGATCGCGTGACGCAGTCCGTGCGGGCGGCGCTGCGTGGCGAACGGGAATACGACGTCGAGCTCCGAATCATCTGGCCGGACGAGACGATCCGCTTCGTCCATTCGCGTGCGCGGGTGGTGCGGGACGATGCGGGGCGGCCGCTGGAGATGTACGGCACGCTGCAGGACATCACCGACCGGAAGCGTGCGGAACTGGCGGCCGCGGAAAGCCTGAACCTGCTCCGCGCCGTCAGCGAAGGGATCAATGACGTCCTGTTCGTCAAAGATCCTGAGGGACGGTACCTGCTGATCAACCGTGCCGGCGCCGCGGCCCTGGGCGCGACGCCCGAGCAAGTGATCGGAAAGACCGACGACGCATTTCTCGCTCCGGAGACCGCCCGGGAGCTTCGTGCGGGGAGCCAGGCAGTCCTCGATTCCGGCCGCCCGATGAGCTTGGAGCACAAGATCACGAGTGCGAGCGGCACGCGCATCTTTCAGAGCTACAAGGCGCCGTACCACGACCCGGCCGGAAAACTGGTCGGCACGCTCGGCGTCGCCTGCGACATCACGCGTCGCAAGCGGATGGAGGACGAGCTGCGCCGCTCGCACGAGGAACTGACCGACGTCCTGGAGAGCATCACGGACGGGTTCTACGCCGTCGATCGGGAGTGGCGTTTTACCTACATCAACCGCCGGGCCGAGGCGCTGCTGGGCCTGAGCCGCACGAGCGACATTGGCCGCAGCATCTGGGACTTACGGCCCGACGGTGTCGGCACCGTCTTCCATCGCGAATATCAGCGCGTGGCGATCGAATGCGTCAGCGCCACGTTCGAGGGCGAATATCATGGCCGCTGGTGGGAGGTCAACGCGTACCCGAAGAACGGCGGCGTCTCGGTCTACTTCCGCGACGTCACGGAGCGGAAGCGCGCGGCGCTGGACCTGTTCGAGAGTGAGCAGCGCTACGGCCTGGTCGCCAAGGCCACCAAGGACTTGATCTGGGACTGGGACGTCCGCACCGACCGCGTCTACTTCAACGAGGCCCTGACGACGGTGTTCCGGTACCCGCGCAGCGAACAGCACTTCGAGTTCGCGTCGTGGGCGGCCCACGTTCATCCGGACGACCAACATCGCGTCCGTCAGAGCTTTGCCGGGGCCCTCGCCGCGCCCGGCGACGTCTGGTCGGGCGAGTACCGGTTCCGCCGGTACGACGGCACGTACGCGGACGTATTCGACCGGGCGTACATCCTGCGCGACGCGGGCGGCCGCGCGATCCGCGCGATCGGCGCGATGCAGGACCTGTCGGAGCAACGGCGGATCGAGCGCGTCGAGCGGGAGCGCGACGGGCTGCGCGGCGCGGTGGAGGCGATGGAGCAGGTGTTGGGGGTCGTCGCCCACGAGCTGCGGACGCCGCTGGCGGCGATGCGCGCGATCGCCGAGCTGCTGGTCGGCGGCGAGGCGACGCAGGTGGCCGATCGGAGCGTCTTCCTGCGCAGCATGCAGGAAGCAACCGTGCGCATGAGCGACACCGTCGACACGCTCCTGGAAGCGGCGCGGCTCAACAGCGGGCGCGCCAGATGGAACTGGCACGACGTCGACCTGGGGCAGGCGTGCCGGGATGCGATCGAGACGGCGCGCCCGCTGCTCCCGGACGACCGGGTCGAACTGACGGTCGCGGTCGTCCCGCCGTCGCCGATCGTCCGCGGCGACGCGGACGCCCTGCGCCGCCTGGTCACCAACCTGGTCGGCAACGCGATGAAGCACACCACCGAGGGCGCGATCACGGTCGGGGCGCGCGCGGCGCCCGAAGAGGGCGGGCGGTGGGCCGAGATTACCGTCGCCGACACCGGGCGCGGAATCCCCGAGGAAATCGTCTCGCGGCTCGGCGAAGCGTTCGCACTGAACTCCGGCGTCGTCGGGGCCAACCA
>DATHXE010000326.1:0-6701 GCA_035459845.1 Tepidisphaeraceae bacterium
TCCTCGTGGATCCGGCCGTAGCGGGAGCGGTGGTCGATCAGGATCGTGCGCGGGCGGCGGCGCGGCGGGCAGTTTCGCTTGTGACGCGGCCGCGGGCGGCGTGGACGGCGCGGGCCCGGGCGAGGGGGGCGGGAGGGCCGACGGGATCGGGAGGCGCGTGGGCGAGCCGGGGTTGCCGAGGATCGCGATCTGCGTGGGTTGTTCGGCCGGCGCGGGGGCCGGGGTCGGCGCCTCGGCGGGCTTCGACGCGACGGCCTTGGCGGTCACGGGCGGCGTGGATGCTTTGGGCGCGGGCACCGGTGCGCTCTTCGACGGTGGTGGCGCTTTTTGCGCGGGGGCGCTCCCTTGGCGCTTGACTCCACCCCCGCCGCCGCTGCCGCTCCCGCCTCGCCGTTTATCTGCCATGACTTCCTCGACTTCCGCAGACGTGAATCGCGCCGTCGTCGCCGGGCTGGGCGCGTGTGATCCCGCGCCCGCCGATCGACGTGGCGCATTATGTCACGATTGCGCCGCGCCTCCAATTTCCAATTTCGGTGTAGACAATTTGCGTCGGCCGCGGGGACCACGCCGCCACGGCTTTTCTCGGATGGATCATCCGTTGGCACGGATATGCGGATGATCGTCGGCAGAATCCGGCCCGTCGCCTCAGGCTCCGGATCCGGCTTCCCGCGTGCGCCTGACTGATCCCACGAGACGCGCGCATCGGTGGCGGATCGGAGCTTCGCCCTCCCCGTGTGCGATTGACCCGCCCCGATGTGTTACGAACAGATTTTTTCCCAACCGAACTCAAAGCGCCTCGCTATAGTGCGGTCGCGGATGAGGAACCTTGCTACAAGGAGTACGCATCATGAGCTCCGGCAACGTTCACGGCTTCGAGTTTGACGACGTTTCTCCCTCGCCCACGGCGATCCCCGACGCGGCGGTCCCGCCACCCCCGGTGCTGCCGGACGACGGCGTTTCGCCAGGCGGCTCGCTGAGCGGCACGTTCACCGCCGACCCGCCCTTCTGGCGCATGATCGGCAAGCGCAACGACCGCGAGGCGTGGCGCGACCGGTCGCTCTGATACAGCAGCTTTAGTCGTGGGGGACACGGACCGCGGCACTGAAGTGCCACGGCCTCGGTTGGAGGCGTGCGCTGTCGCGCGGGTCAGCGTCCCGCGGGCTTGAGCGTCCAGGTCATGCGGAATTCCATCGAGTCGCCCGGCTCGAGGCGCTTGGACTCGCTGCGCATCGCGTACGGGTTGAACTGTTCGCCGGGGAAGTTGGGGTTCTCGATCACGGCGTGGAAGTGCGCCTCGCCGACGGGCGTGCTGATGCGCAGATCACGGTTGTCGCCGCTGACCTTGGCGTCGGGCAGGTCGGGCAGGGCGTAGACGATCGCGTCGAACGCGTCGTCGCGCCGGCTGGTGATCTTGACCGACACGTGCGCGGTCGATCCCTCGATCCGCCAGGATTTTTCCCAGACGATGCCGTTCTGGTCGCGCCCGGCGAAGCGCAACTCGGTCGGGCCGACCTTGGTCAGCTGCCCCCTGACCTCCGGCGGCTCGACGCCGATCAGGCCGGTCGTGACGCCGCCCGGGCCGAGCAGGTTGCGCCGGCCGTCGTACCACCCGAAGTACTTGACGGTGCCGGTGTCGTCGTCGACGTCGAGCTTGAGGTGCAAATTGACGATCGAGGTGGGCCCGGCGAAGGCGAACGCGCCGGCCGGGGCCGCGGCGGGATCGGCGGGCTTTTTGGTCCCGGTCGCGCATCCCGACACGCCGTTGGCGACCAGAAGCGAGAGCGCGAGCCCCGCGCCCCGGCGGGCGGCGCGGACGGACTGGCGGGTGCGCGTGTCCATGGGGTCTGAGATACGCCCTCGGAGAATGAGGGGCAAGGGAACGCGGCCGCTGGGAGCGACCGAAACATGGATCCGGGGCGGCGCTTCGGGCGGTGGCCGCACGCTCTGCCCCGGCGTGGCGGAGACCTACGTCCGTTCGAGGCGACTCTCTACCCGCACGTCGCCCCCGGCGATCTCGTCGGCGACCAGCTCGGGGGTGACGCCGCGCGCCGGCATGGGCCGGCCCGCGATCGCCGCGTCGTACATGGCCTGGTCGAACTGGCCCTCCCACTTGGCGACGACGATCGTCGCCACGCCGTTGCCGATCAGGTTGGTGATCGCCCGGGCCTCGCTCATGAACCGGTCGACGCCGAACACGAGCGACAGGCCTTCGACCGGAAGCCGCGTCTCGACCGGGTTCTTCGACGTCGCCGCGATGGTCGCCGACAGGGTGATGAAGCCCCCGCCGGTGACCGCCGCGGCACCCTTGCTCGTCAGCATCAGGATCGCCAGCAGGTAGAGCTGGTGCCAGAACGACAGGTGCAGGTTGTACGCCTGGGCGATGAACAGCAGGGCCATCGACAGGTAGATGCTCGTCCCGTCCAAGTTGAAGCTGTAGCCCGAGGGGATCACCAGCCGGACGACGTCGCGCCCGCACCCCATGGCCTCGAGCTTCTCCATCATCCGCGGCAGCGCCGACTCGCTCGAACTGGTCCCGAGCACGAGCACGATCTCCTGCCGGATGAACTTGAGGTACTGCCAGAGCGAGAACCCGGCGAACCGGCAGATCAGGCCGAGAATGAGGAAGATGAACACCCCCATCGTCGCGTACACGCAGACCATCAGCTTCGCCAGCGACCACAGCGACCCCCACCCGAAGTTGCCGACGGTGAACGCCATCGCCCCCAGCGCCCCGAGCGGCGCCGCCCTCATGATGATCGCGACGAGCTTGAAGAACACCTCGACCAGGAACTCGCACCCGTACAGGATCGGCTGCCCCCGCGGCCCCAGGCCCGCCACCGCGCACCCGAACAGCACCGAGAATACCAGCACCGGGACCAGGTCGTCCCCGGCGAACGCCGCCGCCACGTTGTTCGGGATCGACTCGAGCACGTGGTCGGAAAAGCTCAGCAGCTTTTCCCCCTTGGCCTTGTACGCCTCAACCTCCTTCGTGACGACCGCCTTCGACGTGTCGATCCCCGCGCCCGGCTTGACCACGTGGGCGACCAGCATCCCGATCCCCAGCGCGATCGTGGTGACCACCTCGAAGTAGAACAGGGCCTTGAGCCCGACCCGCCCGACCTTCTTGAGGTCCCCCAGCCCCGCGATCCCCACCACGATCGTCAGGAAGATGATCGGCCCGACCACGAGCTTGACCAGCCGGATGAACCCCTTGGCGACCGGTTCGAGGCCCTTGCCGACGTTCGGCCAGATCCCGCCGATCGCCGCCCCGATCGCCACCGCCACCAGCACCTGGAACGTGAGATTCTTCCAGAGCGGCTTTCGCGCGGGCGGTGGGCCGCCGCCGTCGTCGTAGTCCAGGGTCGTCGCCGCCATCGGGTGTCCTCGGTCCGCGCTGTCGGTGGGGGCGCGCGGTCGCCGCGCGCGCCCTATCGCGTGTGGGGTCGGATCATCGCCATTAATCGGAAATGGGAAAGGCGCGGGGGCGCGCGTCGTCGCGAGGTTCGGTCTTGCGCCGCTCCGCGGCTCGTGCATCACTGAAGTGAGCACGCCCGGGGGTCAGCGCTGGACGGTCGGCCAGACGGCGACCGTGCAGACGCGGTGCCCGTTGCGCTCCCAGATCGGCACGGACCGCACCTTGCGGAAGCCGGCGAGCACTTCCTTGCGCGCCAGGACGTCCTCGAACAACTCGATGTCCTTGTCGAGGATCGCCTGCGACTCGGTGAACACGACCAGGCAGAGGCCGGCCTCCTTGATCAGCGGTTCGGCCTCCATCTTCTTGAGGTCGTCGACGACTTTGGTGCGCCAGGCCGCCCCGTAGCCGGCGTGCCGGCGCCCGCCCTCCTGGAACTGGTACGCGACCTTAACCTCCAGCCAGAGCCCCTCGCCGGGCTCGGCCAGGTCGGGGGCGTCGAAGAGCGTCGCGGGCGCGCGGTCGAGCTTGAGCGGCCTTCCTTTTGGCGTGAGTACGAGGTCGCACCGCTGCCGGTGGGAAAGCTTCTTGCCGGCGGTCGATGGGTAATGCACCTCGCGCGCGACCTCGTACGACGCCGAGAGCCCCGCCGCCAGAACGCCCTGGATCTGCACCTCGCTCCGAGCGTCGAGCCCGTAGACGGCCCGCTCGAGTTGCAGGTCGGCCTCGGCCCGCGCGACGACGTCGCAGAGCCGGTCCGCGAGTACGAGAAAGTCCCAGTGCGACGACATGGGTGGGGAGGATAACGAGAGTGGGAACGGGGGCGAGATCGGGGGGGCGGAAAACGAAAAACGAGAAGACGTAAAGCCGGATCCGGACGGCACCGGCTCACACTTCTTCACGTTTTTCGGCTTTTCGTTTTCCCGTTCTCACCGTTGCCATCCGCGCGCCGCCCGCCCATCATAAATCCATGCGCTACATCGACGCCCAGATGTCGGACATCACGGTCGTGCTGGACAAGCGGTGGGAGCACCGCCTCGCGGAGGCCGTTGAGGCGCTCAAGCAGGCCGGCATGGACGTGCGCACGGCCGACGACGACCAGGGCCTGGTCGAGGGGATCATCGAGGCCGCCAAGGCCCACGACCTGCAGAAGCTGGAGGTCGTCGATTACGTGCGTGTCACGTTCACGTGGGTCGCGGATTACCCCGTCGGCGACCCGCGGAATCAGGACGAGACGAACCGGGAATACGACCCGGACAACCTTTGAGCGGTCGACGGACGGTCCGATAGTCCCGCGGCCGATCGGGTTACGGCGGGCAGTCGGACCGCCGATAGTTCCGACATGATCGGATCCCTGTTGACCGGCGCCTCGCCCGAACAGCGCACCGGGTGGCTCATCGTGGCGGTCGGCGTCGGCTTGCTCGTGTGGGTCGCGTGGGACCACGCCGGCGGCGAGACCCGCGTCGGCAATGGCCGGCTGGGCCCGCAGGAGGTCGTCTGCCGGTACGCGGACCCCGTGCGGTTCCGCCGGACGCTGATGCTCAACACGTTCGCGGGCTTGGTGGCGGTGTTGACGGGGGCGATCCTGATCGTGTGGGGATAACCGCGGAGGGGATCCGCGTTACGACGCGACTCGCAGGGGAGCGCGATGGCGACCGCGGTGCCGTTCGTCGCCGGATTGTCCGTTACGCCCGGTGGCGTTGTACGCTACGCTGCACCTTCCCCCTCCCATCCCAGCGAGACGAGGTGGCCCGTCGGGCCGCCCATCCCGGCCGGCACGGGGGCCGCCGGTCTCACCGTCCCGAGTGCGGACGGCCGCGACCGTGCGCACGCACAAGGCACCCCATGAACATCATCATTTGGCTCATCGTCGGCGGCGTCCTCGGCTGGCTCGCCAGCATCGTCATGAAGACCGACAAGCAGCAGGGCGTCGTCATGAACGTGGTGGTGGGCATCGTGGGGTCGATGCTCGGCGGCCTGCTGCTATCGCGGGTCTTGTGGGCCGGCGAGATCAACACGGGCGACTTCAGCGCCAAAGGCCTGCTCGTCTCCTTCCTCGGGGCGGTGATCCTGCTGGCGATCGTGAACATGGTCACCCGCGGCCGCGCCCGATAACGCACCGGCTGCCGGCCGCTCACGGAGACGCGAATATGACCCCGCCCACAGACCGCAAGGCCGACGCCGCCAACGCCGCGTCCGGCCGGCGCACGACCGACTTCGAAGTGACCCCGTTCGGCCGCCGCCGCGTCTCGGCCCGCGGTAATTGGGCGGGGCGGATCGCGTGGTGGATCACGCTGCCGTTCCGGACGCTCTACTCGCTTTTCCGCCACAAGCACAGCGGCCCGGCGATCAATCCGGAGCAGGAGAAACCGGAGCCCGTCCACCCCGTGGGACGGGCCCCCGGTTCGCAGTGACCGTCAGCCTTCCCACCACCGCAGGCATGCCGTGCCGTTGACCGCGATCGCCTGTTCGGCCGCGTCGATCAGGGGCGCGGGCACGCAGGCAATGAGCACCTCGGACGCGCCCCGCAAGCGGGGCGGCTACAAGAGGTCAGTAGCGGCTTCCGCCACCCTACCGGTCCACTTCGCCCATCACGATGTCGATGCTCCCGATGATCGCCGGGACGTCGGCCAGCAGCACGTTCTGGCAGAGCAGGGGGGCGACGGACAGGTTCACGAAGCTCGGGCCGCGGACTTTGACGCGATAGGGGATCGGGCCGCCCTGGCTTTCGATGAAGAAGCCGAGGTGGCCGCGGGGGTTTTCGAACTCGCAGTACACCTCGCCGGGCGGGACCTTCATCACGCGCGGGAGCTTGGCGCGGAACGGGCCGGCGGGGACCTGCTCGGCGCACTGCCTGAGGATCCGACAGCACTGCTTCATCTCGCGCATCTTCACGTAGTACCGGTCCCAGCAGTCGCCGAGCGTGCCGACCTGGCCGGTGCCGACGCAGACGTCGAACTCGAGGCGGTCGTAGACGCTGTAGGGGCGGTCGCGGCGGAGGTCGAGCGGGATGCCGCTCCCGCGGATCATCGGGCCGCTGCACGCGTAGCCGACGGCCACTTCTTTCTCCAGCACGCCCACGTTCGCGGTCCGCTTGATGAAGATGTGGTTGAACGTGAGGAGTTGGTCGTACTCGTCGATCTTGGGCTCGAAGTAGTCGAGAAACTCGACCATCTTGTCGAGGAAGCCGGGGGGGAGGTCCCACGTCACGCCGCCCACGTTGATGTAGCTGAGCGTCAGCCGGGCGCCGCAGAGCTGCTCGAACAGGTCCAGCACGTACTCGCGCTCG
>DATHXE010000327.1:0-9451 GCA_035459845.1 Tepidisphaeraceae bacterium
CGCGCCCGCTCTCGGCGAACTTGCCGGCCAGGCCCTCGGCCCACATCACGCCCGCGCCGGTCGAGTTGTCGGCGCCGTTCACCGGCCAGGTCACGCTCAGCGACTCGCGGTTAGGCGCCGAGTCGGCCCCGATCACCGTGACCGGTTTGAAATACTTGAGCAGCGGCCCGAGCCGCTTGCGCTCGGCCTCGACCAGACGCAAATCTTCGAGCTGCTGAGTCAGGAACACGACCTGCTGTTTGAGTTCGATGTTCTCGCGGGAGATTTCCCCGTCGCCGCGCGGCCGCTCGCCGGCCGGCAGTTTCTTCTCGCCCAACCGCCCGGCGATCGAATCGGCAATCCCCCGCACAGGCCTGACGATCGGGTACAGCAGCACGTCCGCCTTCCCCTTCGCCCGCTCGGTGATGCGCGGCGGGATCAGGAACGCGCACGCCGTCCCCCCCACCATCATCATCACGAACGCGTGGTTGAAGCGGAATTGGGACATGGGGGGAAGAGTCGGTAGCCGGTATCCAGTAGCGGGCCTCCCCGAGAGTAACGAGTAACGATTAATGCTTAAGCGGAAGGGCCCAATTAAGCATTAATCGTTAATCGTTACCCCTACCGGCTACTGACTACTGCCTACCGCCTACTCTCCCCCCTCACATGTCATCCGCGTCCGACTCCATCGTGTCCTTCCAGAGCTCGAGGTTCTCGAGGTAGACGGCGGTGCCGCGGGCGACGCAGGTGAGCGGGTCTTCGGCCAGGCGAACCTCCAGGCCCGTCGCGTTGGAGATGACCGTGGTCAGGCCTCGCAGCAGCGAAGAGCCGCCGGCCATGGTGATGCCGTTTTCCACCAGGTCCGCCGCCAGTTCCGGGGCGGCCTGCTCGAGCGTCTGGGTGACCGCCTGCACGATCGCCGTGACCGGCTCCTGGAGCGCCTCGCGGATCTCCTCGGCCGTCACGATGGTCTTGCGGGGCAGGCCGCTGATCATGTCCCGGCCGCGGACTTCCATCGAGGGCTCTTCGTCCCCGAACGGGGCGGCCGAGCCGATCTCGATCTTGATGCGCTCGGCCATCTGCTCGCCGATCGCCATGTTGTACGTCTTGCGCATGTGGCCGATGATGGCCTCGTCGAAGTCGTCGCCGGCGACGCGCTCACTCCGGCACACGGAGATGTCGGCCAGCGAGATGATCGCGACTTCCGTCGTGCCGCCGCCGATGTCGACGATCATGCTCGCCGTCGGCTCGGTCACGGGCAGGCCCGCGCCGATCGCCGCGGCCATCGGCTCTTCGACCAGGTAAACGCGGCGAGCACCGGCGCGCTCGGCGCTATCCAAGACGGCTCGCTTTTCGACCGCCGTGATCCCCGACGGGATCGCGATGACCACGCGCGGACCGATGAAGTGCTTCCGCCCGTGCACCCGGCGGATGAAGTACTTGAGCATCGCCTCGGTGATCTCGAAATCGGAGATGACCCCGTCCTTCAGCGGGCGGATCGCCTGGATCGAGCCCGGCGTTTTGCCGAGCATTTCCTTGGCGACCAGGCCGACCGCGTTGCCGTTCTGCAGGACGCGGTTGGTCCCCTTCTTGACCGCGACCACGCTCGGCTCGTTCAGGACGATGCCCTCGCCCTTCACGCACACCAGCGTGTTACAGGTGCCCAGATCGATCCCCATGTCGATGCTGAACATTCCCAAAAGGCGGTCAAAGATCACGGACTCGCTCCTGCTCTGTCTGTATCGATGTCACCCCCCCGTCACCCGGGCAGCTTGGCACTCCAGTGCCCCTGCCAGACCGTCCACGAACCCTTCCACCGATTCCACAACGGGTTACGTCCGGTCAGGAGCACCCAGCGAAGAAGGGGAGAAATCCGGAGTTCGGGCGGGCGCCACACTGAAGAAATCCGCGCCCGACCACCCACCCGGTCCTCCGGCGTAGGGTACAGGGCACCCCCATTGTCTGCAAATGCGGTACAGGTCCCCCACATTGTCGCTGTTACGACAGTAGGCAGTAGGCAGTAGGCAGTAGGCAGAGGGCAGAGGGCAGAGGGTCGGTTGATCGACTTCCCACTCGCCACTGCCCACTGCCCACCGCCTACTGCCCACTGCCCACTATTCAGATCCGCCCCGCGCCGCGGGTCAGCGTGAAGGCCGCCCGGTAGGTCGTGTCCTTTTCCCACACCTGGAACTCGCCCGTGATCCGCCCATTGCCGGACTGCACTTTTCCGGTCACCTGCACGACGACTTTGGGCGACACGTACTTCATCGAGAACGAGCCGTCGGCCTTCATGAACAGCTTGGCCGGCACGGATAGTTGACGGCCGGCGCCGTTATACGTGAACCACGCGTCGTACGACCCACCGCTCACCCCGCTGATCTTGATCGTGAAGATGCCCGAGTCGGCGCCGATCAGCGAGCCGAACGGACCGGTGTAGGTCCCGATCAGCCCGGTGTCGACCGGCGGCGTCGAGACCGGGGGCGGCGTGTACGGCGGCCTCGGTGTGAACGGCTCGGCCGGCAGGGGCCAGGGGAGCGGCGCGAAAGTCGGCGTGCTCGGGACCGGCCGGACGATGGGCGGGGGCGTCGTCGGTCCCGGGATGCTCGGCGGGCCGCAAAGCGGGGCCCACAGCATCTGCCGACCTTCCAGACCTTCCATCCACCCGCCAGGGCTCGCGGCCCGGCAGGGCATCGGGGACTCCAAACAACTGTCCGTTCGACGCGTCACGTGCTCTCCTCCTCAAGGCTCTGGTTCGCCCCCCACCGGTTCTGTCGGCACGATCCACCCCCCTCTCCAGCGAGAACCCTTGTTATGGGCCACCGGTGGGGGAACACCGCGATCTGCCGTCATGACTCCAAAGCCGTGTTAGAATGAATCAGGAACTCGCGCCGGGTCGCCCGCCGTGCGGCCCAGTAGACGTAATTCCCGGTTTCCTGCGACCGGCGCGCCCCGCCAGTCGCGTTATCCGGAACCGCCCGAATATCGGCCCGGCTCAGTCCCGATAACTTCTTGCGACCGGCGCAATAGCGCTGTGACCGCCGTCGCATTTTTTGTACAGTGCCCCACCATGAGCGACCTTGCCCCGCGTAAGTTGCGCCTCCGTGACGTCCGGAACGTCTTCCGCATCCTCGGCGAGATCCGCGAGCTCGGGGCCGACCCCAAGGCGTGGCGCCCGCACATGACGGCGCGCCTGTGCAAGATCTTCCACGCCGAGCTGGTCATCTCGTCGGAAGTCCACGCGCGCACGACGCCGGCCAGTCCCGACCGCCTGCGCATCACCGACATCGGCTGGGGCGCCGACTCGGACGGCCACACGTGGGAGATCCGCTCCGAGCGCGACGACGAGACGCTCGCGGCCTGGCGCCTCGCCGCCGGGCACATCCCCAAGGAGCCCGCCGCCGGCGCCGAGGTACCCGTGCGCCCGATCAAGAACGTTTACGGCGGGAAGTCGTTCGTCCTCTCGCAGTACCCGCTCCCGCACATCAATGCCGTCGACCAGCTCGGCGTCCACCGCGCGTTCGGCGACACCCCGTTCACCGGCACCGAGCACAAGCTGATCCACATCTTCCACACGGAGCTCGGCCGGTTCTGGCGCCGCGAGGCCCTAAAGAAGGCCAAGGACCCGACGTCCGACCTCCCCCCGCGCCTGTCGCAAACGCTCCACGAGCTGCTCGGCGGATTGTCGGAAAAGGAGATCGCCGCCAAGCTCGATCTGTCCCGCCACACGATCCACAACTACGTCAAGGCGCTTCACCAGCGGTTCGAGGTGTCGAGCCGGGGCGAACTTTTGGCCAAGGTCGGCGCGGCGACCAAGCCCGACTTCACGCCCAAGCTGAGCATCTCGCTGCCGAAGGAGAAGGGCGCGAAGGCCGCGAAGGAGTAACGGGAGGGCGAGGCGCGCGATCGGCCCGCATTGGCGGGGCCGCGGCGACCCGCGATCTACGCGTCCGTGGCGACCCCCGGGAACAGCGCATTGATCTCCTTCGGCGGCTTGATCCGGAACGACTTCCGCTCTTTCGTCCGCGGGTGGTCAAACGCGAGTTCCGTCGCGGCGAGCATCAAGCGCATACCGGGCTCGGGGAACGGGCCATAGACCGGGTCGCCCAACACGGGGCATCCCTTGGCGGCGAAGTGGGCGCGGATCTGATGTTTCCGGCCGGTCTCGAGGGTGACGCGCACGAGCGTGACCGTCTTGCGACCGGCGGCGAGGCCCAGGTCGGGGCGGGCCGTGGCGACCGTGCGGTAGGTCGTGACCGCCTCCTGGCCGTCGGAGGGTTCGTCCGTCTCCATGACGCGGCCGTCCTCGCGCTCCATCAACAGTGACTCGATCCGCCCCTCGGCCGGCTGCACGACGCCCCCGAGCACGGCCGTGTACACGCGCTCGACGGTGTGGTGGAAGAACTGGGTCTTGAGATTGTGGTAGGCCGAGTTGTTCTTGGAGAAGACGAGTAGGCCCGACGCGTGGCGGTCGAGGCGGTGGATGACGCCGACGCGCGCGCGGGGCGCGGTCGACGCGAAGTACTCTTCGAGTTTCGACGCGACGGTCGCGCGGCGCTCGCGGGCGTTCGTGGACGTGAGCAGCCCGGGCGGCTTGAGGATGACGATCACGTCGTCGTCCTCGTGGACGATCTCGAACGGCGGGCGCGCGGGGGGCGCGGGCTCGGCGGCGTCGGGCGACTGGTCCGCGACGGCGACCGTGTCGCCCTCGGCGACCGGGTCCTTCGCCCGGCGGGCGGGCAAGCCGTTAATCGTCACGCGCCCGGCCTCGATCATCCGCCGGAGCGTCGTCCGCTTGGCGGAGGGAAACTGGGCGGCCAGGTGTTCGAGCAGGTCCATCGCCCCCACAGTACGCGCCGACGGGCCGCGCGTGCAACCGGGCGGGCGCTCGCTTTGCCGTGCCGCGACCTGTTTTTTTCAATAATTTCATTACGCGAATAAGGATTGACGATGTGAACTTTGCATTGTAAAGTTAAGCATCAGGAGCTTCCTATGCGCCCCACATCTCCCGCGGCGTTCGTCGGATCGAGTCGGTTGGGCGTCCTGCGCCCCCGGCCGGCGGGGCCGGTGCGACCGGTTGCGCCGGTGCCACTGGTCAAGACCCCCGAGCGGCGGTCGCTCGAGCCCGAGGAGCGGATCCTCGATCGACTACCGACCGAAGCGGACTCCAAGCGATGACTTGGTGGCATGGGTACCGCCCGTGGGGCGATACCCGTGGTCGGCGCTCGACCGCGCGAGACGAGTTCCCCTGCGGGCGGCGCTGTCGCCTGCCCTACGGGGCGCGGCTAAACGGAGTTGAATGACTACGCGACGCGCGCGAGCGGCGTGCGCGGCCTGGGGGTCTGTCGGCGCTCGCGGTCGCGCAGGGGTTCGGGGGGCATGTGGTTCGACGCGAGCATCGCCAGGAGGCGCTCGACGAGCATCGCGCGGGCGGATTCCACGGCGGCGCCGGCGTCGGGGGCGCTGGCCGTCACGTCCGGCAATTCGGCCACGGCGGCGACGAACGGGGCGCCGTCGTCGGCCTGCTCGAAGCAGATGCGGTACCGCGCGGCTTCGCCCTCGGCGATCCGGCGGAGCGCGTCGGCGGGCGGGGGGATCACGTCGTCGCCGGGAGCCCCCTGCTCCACTGCGAAGTCCAACTCATTGCTCCACGCCCCCAGCGGGCCGGCAGACTCCGCCAGCGGCACCGGCGGCGCTTCGCCCCGAGCCAGCAGTTCGCGCAAATGTCGCGAGAGGCGGTAACGGGCGCAGTAGACGGCGTCGTCGACCGTGCACCCGTTGCACGCGACGGCCGGCACCTCCACGCACCGGACGATCGGCCCGGCGTCGGCATCGAGGTCCAGCGCCAGCCGGTACCGGCGGGCGACGTCGGCGGCGAGCCGGGCGTCTTCGGCGGTCAGGCGGCCCGGGCGTAAGGGGGACAACGCGTCCATGGTCCCACAATCGGCGCGGGCGCGTCGGCGCTTTACCGACGCGCGGCAGGATCCGCGCCGATCCGCAGGTTCTCAACACCGTTACAGCGAGTAGCAGGCCTTCTGCGTCGACCGCGCCGGCAGCACGGCCCGCAGGTCTTCCAGCAGTTCCGAGCTCACCGGCCGGGCCAGCGCGGGCGACCGGTTGTCGAGCAGCCGGCTCAGGCTATCGACCACGCTCTGGGCGCGGTTGAGGAGTTCCTCGGAGCGGTCGATCGTGCGGGCGGCGGCGGTCGTCGTGGTCGAACGGTTCATGGTCGTCTCTCTTCTTCCCTGGGGCGATTGGGATCGCCGATAACCGGGTCTCTCTCGTCGGCGGCGACTCATCGTCGCTCGTCCGACGGGGATGACTTCCGATTCGGGGGAAGCGGAGGCAAATGAGGCAGTGGAAATACCCGGCGGGCGTCCGATAACGGGTGGGCACGGGTCAGCGGGCGCGGGTGACGACGTGCGGGGTCTTCTCGACGTTGCCGGCGGCGTCCTCGGCGAGCGCGGTCAGGCGCGGGCCGGCGGCGGCGTCGCTCAGCGTCAGTTCCCACTCGTCGAAGTTTCCGCGGGTCGACCGGGCGGGCACGCCGTTGACCGTGACCCGGCGGACCTCGCCGTTATCGGACGTGGTCCCGCGGACGACGATCCCCCCCGCACCGTCGGCGGGCGCGACGCGCGTGACGACCGTCGCCGGCGGGAGGTCGTCGGTCGCGCGGAGGGCGCCCGGGTACTGGGCTTCGGGCGTTCGCCGCCCGGTTGGCGTGAACTCGGTGCTGACGCTGATCTTGTCCAGCCGCACGCCGCGGTATGCATGGTCCTTGTACGCCGGGCGCCAGACGCCGTACTCACAGTCGTGCGCATCCAGGCCGTCGACCAGCAGGGACGGGGCGACGGGGTGGAACGACCAGTGGGAGTTCCAGACGCGGAAGTTGCTGATGACGAACGGGTGGGCGGCGTCCGGGCCCACGCCGTTGACGCCGGTGCCGAACGGCACGCTCCCGCCGAAGTTGAACCCGTGCCGCCGCTGGCAGTGGGCCTCGTTGTCGGCGAACCGCACGAACGGGAGGGTGCGGATGTCGACCACGCCCTTGGTGCCGTCGGGCTGGCGGACGTTCATCGCCAGCTTGAACGCGGGCGACTCGATGGCCTGGAAGAAATAGCCGTACTCGTCGCACTCGGCGGCGACGTTGCGGGTGAGCGCGTTGCGGCTGTTCGCCCACCAGAACCCGGCGCCGTCATTCTCGTCGTACGGGAGCAGTTGCTCGGGCAGTTTCTTGGCCATGTACGCCTGCACGGCCAGGTTGCGGTCGAGCACGTTGAACTGCTCGGTCCCGTCCTCCATGAAGAACCCGTGTCCCTTCGACTTGTACCCAACGCAGTCGCGGACGACGAGGTAGTTCGTGCCGTGGATCGTCAGCCAGCGGTTGTGACTGTCCCAGAAGCTGGCGCCGACCACGGACGCGCCGCGCATCGTGTCGCCGCAGAGGTGGAAGTGGAGCGCGTACCGGCCGAGCACGCCTTCCTTTCCGAGGTGGCGGAACTCGGCGTAGGAGACGGCGCCGGCGGAGTCGCGGTGGTACATCGCGTGGCCGCGGCCCTTGTCGGGGTCGGCGGATTCGACGACGACGTTGCGCGATAGGTTGGCGACGTCGCCGCGGTACTCGCCGTCGGCGACGTGGGCGAACGCGAGCGGCTTGTCGAGCGTGAGGCGCGTGCCGTCGGGGCTGACGGCGGTGACGACGCGTTCTTCGGTTTGCGTGGAGTCGGCGGTGGACGGGCGGAAGGTCTTGGCCCGCTTCATCTGGCGCGTGGTGGCGGTGAGGATCACGCGGTCGCCGGCGCGCCAGCCGGTGACGGGCTCGCGGAGCGTGACCTCGCGGTCGCCGGCGGCGACGGCGGCGCCGAGTTTGACCCACGTGCGGCTCATCGGCGCGCCGTGCAGGTCGAGCCGCCCGCCGCAGCAGACCAGGGCCGGGAACGACTGCGGGTCCATCCCGGGCAGCGCGGCCAGGCGAATCGTGGCGTTGTGGTTGGCGGGGATCGGGTCGTTTGGCGTGCCGACCTCGATCGCGGGCATCTCGGAGGTGGCGGCGCCTTGAGGGGCGGTGGGGACGTGCCCGCGCAACGTGCAGTCGAAGCCGGACTCGGTCGTGTCTTCGCCGGGCTGGACGCGGAGGAGGGCCACGGTGAGGCTGGTGTCGCGGTCGCGGGCGAAGGCCAGGACGCCACCGACGGAAACGCTGCGGATCACGTCGTCGGAGACGACGTCGTAGGTGACGCGGTGGCCGGGGCGGATCAGGACCCGCGCGCCGGCGGCGGGGACGGCGCCACCCTCCCAGGTGGCGGAGGTGGACCAGGGGCCGGACTTTGCGGAGCGGATGACTTCCTGGGCGCGGGTGGAGAGCGTGAGCAGGATCGCAACGGCGCTCGTAACGAAAAGGCGCGACATGGGGACCTGCCTGGGAAATGTTCGCTGCGCGACCCGCCCGCTGAAGCGGGCTCGCCTTTGAATATATCAGGTGGGGTTGAAGTGTTGCGTGCGTTGACCGTGCCGGTGACCCGCCCCACAATCGCCCGCATGAGTGAATCCGCGGTGCCGTTGCCGGACGTGTCGGGGTCTTCGTCCGATCTGCAGACGCTGTGCGAGCAGGGGTCGTTCGAGTTGATGGAGACGCGCTACTGGGAGGCCGAGTGGCTATTGGCGCGGGCGGAGCGGCTGGCGTGGGAGGCGCGGGACTACGACACGCTGGCCCGGCTGTACATGCCGCTGCAGGAGGCCCGGCGGCAGCGGCGGCAGCGGTGTGGGGAGGGGGCGGTCGCGCTCGCCCTGCTGCCCGAGGGCCCGGCCGACCGGGTCGAGCCGGCGCACGTGATCGCGCACTACCCGCAGGGGCAGCTGCTCGTGGCCGGGTGGGGGTCGATCGAGCCGGCGGTCGAGATCCGCAAGCTGGCGGAGCGGAACGGGCTGTACGTCGAGACGTTCCTGGCGGCGGCGTACCCCGTCGGCGCGGGGCGGGCGGTGGTGATCGTGCCGACGGAGGACGTGATGCTCCCGCCGGCGAATCGGGCATGGGCGATCGA
This sequence comes from Tepidisphaeraceae bacterium, assembly GCA_035459845.1. GTDB lineage: Bacteria > Planctomycetota > Phycisphaerae > Tepidisphaerales > Tepidisphaeraceae > DASPKW01. The sequence goes on from DATHXE010000327.1 coordinate 9,018, forward strand.
CGATCTGATCGCGCGGGTCCCGCCGCAGAGCATCGTGCTGGCCGAGGCCCAGCTGCCGGCGGGCGTGCGGATGGGGACGCCCGAGACGTTCGCTGAAGTAATGGCCATGTGGGAGCGGCTGCACGCGCCGTTCCTGGCGCTGGCCGACGCGACGCAAGACCCGCACGCGAAGATCGACGGGTATCGGCGGACGCTCCGGGTGGATTACGCGTGCGAGCTCGCGCACCAGAAGCTGTCGGACGTGGCGAAGGCGCTGGACGCGCGGAAGTAACTTCGATGGCGCATGACGACCCGATCTTTGAAGCCGCCCGCGCGATCCGCGAGGCGGACGCGCTGCTGATCACCGCCGGCGCTGGGATGGGCGTGGATTCGGGATTGCCGGACTTTCGCGGGCCGGAAGGGTTTTGGCGGGCGTATCCGCCTTACCGGGCGCT
>DATHXE010000328.1:0-1523 GCA_035459845.1 Tepidisphaeraceae bacterium
CGTGAAGATGTGGGGCAAACCGATCGCGGCGACGAAACTGAACGAGGGTGGGCCGCCGGACCTGGAGAAGCTCGGGAAGGCGTTCGAGACGCGGTGAGGGAGGGGCGAACGGGAAAACGAAAAGCGAAAAGACGTAAGGACTGGACTTCCCCACGATTGGTGGGCGCGCCGGACGGGCAGCATAATGGCTGCCCCAAGGAGCGAGCAATGCCACGAAGGAAGTTCACGCGGGAGTTCAAGGTGTCCGCCGTCCGGCTGGTCAACCACCAGGGCTACACCGTCGCCGCGGCGGCCAAGAGCCTGGGCGTCGACCCCAACAGCCTGCGGTACTGGCTGACGAAGTTCGGCGCCGACGCCGGCGCGGCCCCCGTCGGCGACGGCGCCGTCCAGGCCGAGCTCCGGCGGCTCCGGGCGGAGAACGCCCGCCTGACCATGGAGCGCGACATCCTAAAAAAAGCGGCCGCGTTCTTTGCCAGGGAGCAGGCGTGAAGTTCTCTTTCATCGAAGAACACCTCGGCGACTTCCCGGTCGACGCGGCCTGCGACGCGCTGGGCGTCAGTCGATCGGGGTACTACGCCCGGCTCCGGCGGGCGGCCTCGCGGCGGGCGGCCCGGCGACTGGAACTGGCCGGGAAGGTCAAGGCGATCCACCGGGAGAACCGGGGCGTCTACGGCAGCCCGCGGGTCGCCAAAGCTCTCGAGTCCCAAGGCGAGAACGTATCGGAGAACACGGTGGCCGCGGTGATGCGGGCGCACGGGATCCGGGCCAAAACCAAGCGGAAGTTCGTGCCCCGCACCACCGACGGCGACCACGGCAACCCGGTCGCGCCGAACCTGCTGGACCGCCAGTTCGGCGCGGACCGGCCCGACCGCAAATGGGTCGTGGACATCACGTACGTCCCGACCGACGAGGGATGGCTCTACCTGGCGGGCGTGCTGGACCTGTGCTCGAGGAAACTGGTCGGGTGGTCGATGGCGGACCACATGCGCGCCGAGCTGCCGGCGGCCGCGTTGTCGATGGCGGTCGCCCACCGCCGGCCGGGCGCCGACCTCCTGCACCACAGCGACCGGGGCGTGCAGTACGCGTGCGACGACTACCGGCACCTGATGGCATCGCACGGGATGGAGGCGAGCATGAGCGGCAGGGGCGACTGCTGGGACAACGCGGCGATGGAGAGCTTCTGGGCCACGCTCAAGACCGAGCTGGTGAACCACGAGCACTACGCGACGCGCGAGCAGGCGCGGGCGTCGATCTTCGAGTACATCGAGGTGTTCTACAATCGGAAGCGGCTGCACAGTTCGATAGGCTACCGGAGCCCCGACGCGTTCGAGGCCGGCCTAAACTAATCACCGCGGCGCGCCCACCGAACGTGGGGAAGTCCAGACCGCGCTGGTGGTCCCTACGTCTTTTCGTTTTTCGTTTTCCCAGTTGGCCAAAAAAGAGGAACCCTGCCGCTGGAGGGCGTGCGACAGGGCTCCGGAGGGTCAACGTTGGATGTATGCGGGAAGATAATGCGGTCCGCG
>DATHXE010000329.1:0-3449 GCA_035459845.1 Tepidisphaeraceae bacterium
GGGACGCCGCCGGCGACGGACGGCGCCGATGGGGCGCCGCCCGCGGCGGGGTTGCCGGACGAGTCGTGAGAATGAACGACCGCCGCGTGTGACGAGCACGCGGCGTTTTCGTTTCCGGGCTCCCTCATTCGCGCGCGTTGACACATGTGCCCCGCGCGCGGACAACGCGTCGTCATGAGCACACGCAGGACGGCGATCGTGACGGGCGGGTCGCGCGGGATCGGGCGGGGGATCGTCGTGGCGCTCGCCCGGGCGGGGTTCGACGTGGTCGTGAACTACGCGCGGAACGCGCAGGCGGCGCAGGAGGTCGGACGCGAGGTCGAGGCGGCGGGCGGGCGGGCCGTGCTGGTGCAGGCGGACGTGGCCGTCGCCGCCGATCGCGAGCGGCTCGTGCGCGAGACGCTTTCGGCGCTGGGGCGGATCGACTTGCTCGTGAATAACGCCGGCGTCGCGCCGGACGTGCGGGCGGATTTGCTGGAGGTCGGGGAGGCGTCGTTCGACCGGCTGATCGGGATCAATTTGAAGGGGCCGTTCTTCCTGTCGCAGATCGTGGCGCGGGAGATGATCGGGGCGCTGCAGAAGTCAGAAGTCAGAAGCCAGAAGTCAGACGGGGGGATGCCGAAGATCGTCAACATCACGTCCGTCAGCGCCTATGCGGCGAGCGTGAACCGGGGGGATTACTGCGTCGCCAAGGCGGGGCTGGCGATGATGACGCAGTTGTTCGCCGCGCGGCTGGCGGGGCACGGGATCAACGTGTACGAGGTCCGGCCGGGCGTGATCGAGACGGACATGACCGGGCCGGTGAAGGCGAAGTATGACGAGCTGATCTTCGAGAAGGACCTGACCCCGATTAAGCGGTGGGGGACGGCCGACGACGTCGCGCGGGCCGTCGTCGCAATCGCGAACGACGCGCTGCCGTTTTCGACGGGGGAGGTGATTAATGTGGACGGGGGATATCACATGCGGAGGTTGTAGGGATCGGGACGGCGCACGAGGGTCGAAGAACCCAGCCGCGGGGCGGCGACAAAAAGTAGCCCGGGGCGTGAGCCCCGGGACCGCGGAAGGGCGAGGTCGAATAGCCCCGAAGGGGCGACAGATCGTGGTCGCTCGTGCCGTGGCTCGCGCGCCGGCATGCCCCCCTCTGTCGCCCCTTCGGGGCTTGCGATTGTCGCACGGACGATCAACCCAGGGCTTGCGCCCTGGGCTACTTTTGTCGCCCCTTCGGGGCTGTTCTCGGGTTTGACCCACCGGCACTCGCACCCAACAATTCCCCCATGCGAGCCATCCGCGTCCACGAATTCGGCGAGCCCGACGTCCTCAAGCTCGAGACCGTTCCCGATCCGACTCCCGGCCCCGGTCAGGTGGTCGTCCGCGCCAAGGCGATCGGCGTCAACCCCGTCGAGACGTACGTCCGCGCCGGGAAGTACGGCCCGCGGCAGTTCCCGTACGTCCCGGGCTCCGACATCGGCGGCGTCATCGAATCGGTCGGGCCGGGGGTGACGCAGTGGAAGGCGGGGGATCGCGTGTATACCGCGTCGACGCTCAGCGGCGCGTACGCCGAGCTCGCGCTGTGCGACGCGGGGAAGGTGTTCCGGTTGCCCGACGGCGTCAGCTTCGCCGCGGGGGCGGCGCTCGGCGTGCCGGCGGCGACGGCGTACAAGGCGGTCTTCATGCGCGGGCAGGCGAAGCCGGGCGAGACGGTGCTGGTGCACGGGGCGAGCGGGGCGGTCGGGTTGTTCTGCGTGCAGATGTTGCGAGCGCACGGGTGTACCGTCGTCGGCACGGGCGGGACGGCGGAGGGGCGCGAGCTGGTGAAGCGGGAGGGGGCGCATCACGCGCTCGATCACACCGCGGCGGGGTACCTCGACGAGCTCGCCAAGCTCACCGGCGGCGCCGGCGTCGAGCTGATCGTCGAGATGCTCGCCAACGTGAACCTCGACAAGGACCTGGGGGCGCTGGCGAAGTTCGGGCGGGTGGTGGTCGTCGGCAACCGCGGGCGGATCGAGATCGACCCACGGCAGACGATGGCGCGCGACGCCGACGTCCGCGGGATGACGCTCATGAACGTGACGGACGCGGAGCTAAAGTCGATCCACGCCGCGCTCGGCGCGATGCTCGAGGCGAAGACCATCCGGCCGATCATCGACACCGAAATGCCGCTGGCGGACGCGGCGCGGGCGCACCGGGAGGTACTCGAGGGCGGGTCGCGCGGGAAGATCGTAATGGTTCCGTAAAGGGTTCCGGTGGGCGCGCTAGCTGCGACGCAACGCGTTGCTGACGCTCGGAATGGGACGTAGCGTCGGTCGCGCGGCGGATTCGCGGTCGAAGGCGTCAGGAGGTCGTTGACCTGCAGCTATCGGTGACGCGTTCACATGCACGCAATTGCTTTGACGGATGTGGGTAATTCTACTTACATTATCGGACGTGGGTGCTCCGCGGACGGCTGCGCGTGTGGTGCGGTCGCGGCGGGGTCACGTTTCGGTTGTCCGAGGAGAGAAGACACATGGCGACCCGATTCCGGAAGTTGGCGGCGTTGGCGGTGCTGGCGGCGGGGGTGATGGCGCCCGCGGCGTCGGCCGAGCTCATTTACATGACCATCCGCGAGTCGAGCGCGGCCGACCCCCAGGACAAGCTCCTCACGTTCGACAGCGCGACGCCGGGGACGGTGACGGACCTGGGGTTCATCACGGGCCTGGGAAACCTTCAATACCTTGCGGGCATCGACTTCCGCCCGGCGACGGGCGAGTTGTACGGGCTGGGGTACACGGGCAGCGTGTACAAGATCGACATTAATACGCTGGCGGCGACCAGCCAGGGGTTCATCGTCGGCTCGCCGGGCAGCGGGTGGGTGAACGCGGGGTTCGACTTCAACCCGACCGTCGACCTGCTCCGGGTGACCGACGGCTCGACCGCCGTGAACGCCGTGTTCAACCCGGCCACGAACACGGGCGCGCCGCAGACGCCGCTGGCGTACGGCGGGGCCGACCCGAACGCGGGCCAGACGCCCGAGGTGGGCGGGGTCGCGTACAGCAACAACGTGAACGGCGCGGTCACGACGACCGCGTACGGGATCGACGTGGGCCCGCTCGCGTCGGCCCGGCTGGTCACGATCAACCCGCCGGCGGCGGGCACGCTGAACACGGTCGGCGACCTGGGCGTGGCGGCGGACGAGGCCAGCGGGTTCGACATCTCCGGGTCGACCGGCGTCGCGTACGTCGTCCTCAGTGACTTCGTCAACGGTCAGAACATCCCCACGCTCTACACGATCAACCTGGCGACCGGGGCGGCGACGATCGTCGGCGCGGTCGGGATCGACACGACCACCTACCGCGTCACCGGCATCTCCGTCGCCCCCGACTTCTCGAACGGGGGGCCGAACGGGGTGCCACTGCCGCTGCCGGTCGTCGTCGGCCCGGTGATCGCCGGCCTCGCCGTCTGGATGCGCCGCC
>DATHXE010000330.1:0-2629 GCA_035459845.1 Tepidisphaeraceae bacterium
GTCGAACTGCCACCAGGTCAATCCTTCCCCGCTTGATGTCGATGGAGAGGAGTGGGTGCGGAACGCGAGCAGGTTCATCGAGGCGAGATTGCACGCGGTGTCGTCGAGGAACATGTATTCCGAGCACGGATTGCTGGCGCGGATCGGCCCCGAGGCCGGGCAGGTGTGCCAGTCGTTCACGGTGGTGTGGTACTGCAGGCCGGGATCGGCGCAGGCCCACGCGGCGTGACCGATCTTCTCCCACAGATCTCTCGCCTTGACCGTCTTGGCGATCCGGCCGGGCTTGGTGCGCCAGAACAGATCCCAGTCGGCGTCGGACTCGACCGCCTTGAGGAACTCGTCGGTGACGCGCACCGAATTGTTGGAGTTCTGGCCCGATACGGTGAGATAGGCGTCCGAATCCCAGTCGGTGTCGTAAACCGGGAAGTGGATGTCGCTATAGCCCTGCTTGGCGAACTGGATCACGCGCTTGATCAGGTTGTCCGGCACATGGGTTCGGCGTGCGGCCTTGATCTCGCGCCGCAGGACCGGGTTCTTCTCCGGATCGAAGCAGTCGTCGCCCGAGCCCTCGCACAGGATGCAGGCCTTCATGATGGCCTTGAGGTGCTTCTGGTTGATCTTCGAGCCGGTGACGAGCGCCGCGACCTTCTGCTCTTCCTTCACCTTCCAGTCGATGAACTGCTCGATGTCGGGGTGATCGGTGTCGACGATCACCATTTTCGCCGCGCGTCGCGTCGTGCCGCCGGACTTGATCGCGCCCGCCGCGCGGTCGCCGATCTTGAGGAAGCTCATCAGGCCGGACGACTTGCCGCCGCCGGAAAGCTTTTCGCCTTCGCCGCGCAGCCGCGAGAAGTTGGTGCCGGTGCCGGAACCGTACTTGAACAGGCGCGCCTCGCGCACCCACAGGTCCATGATCCCGCCCTCGTTCACGAGGTCGTCGGAAATGCCCTGGATGAAGCAGGCGTGCGGCTGCGGATGCTCGTAGGCGGTCTTCGATTTGGTAAGCTTGCCGGTCTGGAAATCGACGTAGTAGTGGCCCTGGCTCGGCCCATCGATGCCGTAGGCCCAGTGCAGGCCGGTGTTGAACCACTGCGGCGAGTTCGGCGCGACGCGTTGCGTCGCCAGCATGTAGCGAAGCTCGTCGAAGAAGGCCTGCGCGTCATTGTCGGAATCGAAGTAGCCGCCCTTCCAGCCCCAATAGGTCCACGTGCCGGCGAGCCGGTCGAACACCTGCTTGGATGACGTCTCGCCGACGATGCGCTCCTTCTCCGGCAGCGTGGCGAGCGCGTCCTCGTCGGGCACGGAGCGCCACAGGAACGACGGAACGGTCTCTTCCTCCACCTTCTTCAGCGCTGCGGGCACGCCCGCCTTGCGGAAATACTTCTGCGCCAGCACGTCGGAGGCGACCTGGCTCCAGAACGCCGGGACTTCGACGTTCTCCGCCTTGAACACCACCGAGCCGTCGGGATTGCGGATTTCAGACGTCGTCAGCCGGAATTCGATCTCCGCGTAGGGAGACTGGCCGTCCTTGGTGAAGCGCCGTTCGATCCGCATTCTTTTGCCCCTTTTGGGCGCCGACCGCTTGGTGAGGATAAGCCACCAAATATAAGCCGCCGACGCATTTTTTCAGCGCGGACCTGCCGTCCGCCCGCGCTCTTGTGAACCGGGTTGGCCCGGCGCTCTGTGTAACGTTCCCCGTATCCCCGGCACCGACTGGCACCGGCCCGTCCACGACGGTTGATCCGCCGTGCCACACGCGGACCCTGCACGCGCCCGAGCCGTCAGCCCCGGCGGCGAGGTCCAGAACCCTTTTTGGGAGTGTCCGCCGGGCACTTCGTACTGCCCCCCGCCGAACACCCAAACGCTAAGACGACTTCCCGCTGCCGTCAAGCAGTAGTGGGTGAATCTGAATCAAACGCTAAGGCTGGTGGGGAGGCTGTGAATTCCGGGGAGGGAATCGGGTGCAGCACGGGAAGTATCGGAGATTCCGAGGGGATTCGGAAGGGGCCTTTGTCACATTAGGTTCGCGGTCCTGTCGCCAGCCGGTCATGGAACCAAAAAAACCTGTCCCGCGGCCACCGCCTGCGTAGTGACCCGGACCCGAGTCGGAGGGCGTCAAGAGGAAAAATCGTGCCCCCAAGCTGCCGTCACGCGTTACCCCGCGGGGGAAAATCGCCAAAACCAGCGTTGCTGTTGAGCGAATCTAGCCTGAGCGCCAAATCGATTCTCGATGGGAGAAATTTTGCGGAGACGTGGACGCCCGCGACAAGCGCGGGCCTGACAGAGTGTTACGGCTGCTTGCCCAGCCGCAACGTCCACGGCGGGACGCGGAGAGTGCGCAGGCGGAGAGTGCGCAGCAGGTCCATGCGCTCGCATGCATCGGCGACGACCCGCACCTTAATGTGGCGGCGGCTCGCTTGGGCGTAGCCGCCGGCCTTGTCCCCATACGAGCGCGAAGTCGCCGAACACATGCGGCCTCACTCCGTCGAGATCGCCGGCCGCCATGATGGCGCTGACCGAAAGGCACAGTCGTGCGGCGGTGGGCACGAAGCCAACCGCGCACGAAAGGCCGCAACCCGGAGCGGGCGATCCTGTCACACCAGTAGGACGCCGTCGTGGATAACGGTGA
>DATHXE010000331.1:0-2211 GCA_035459845.1 Tepidisphaeraceae bacterium
ATTGGTTTTGTCGTCCTTGAGCTCCACCTCGGCGGTGATCGTGTGGCGGACGCCCTTCACGTTGATGAAGGCATTTTCGAGCATGCCGACCATGCCAGGGTAGACGGTCAGCGTCTTGCGCCCGTCCAACAGGTCGGGCCGACCGGCGATGGCGGGGTTGAACCGTTCCGAGCGGCGGTCGTCGATCGGGAAGACGTTGTTCCGGATCGCCTCCTTCTCGAAGACGGCCTGAAGCTCCTTGAGCTTGCCGGGGTTCTGCGCCGCGAGGTTGGTCGCCTGACTGAAATCCTCGTCCACCTTGTAAAGCTCCCAGACGTCGTCCTTCACGGGCGGCAGCGGCACCATCAGCCACGGGATCGAGTGTCGCGTGCAGGCAACCCAGCCGTCGTGGTAGATGCCGCGGTTGCCGAACATCTCGAAGTACTGCGTGGTGCGGCGGCCGGTGGCGCGGGCGTCGTCCGCCGAGTAGAGCATCGACACGCCGTCCATCGGCCGCTGCACCACACCGTTCACCGTTTTGGGCTGGGGCAGTTGGGCGGCCTCCAGCGCCGTCGGGGCGACGTCGATCACGTGGTGGAACTGGCTGCGCACCTCGCCCCGGGCCTTGATGCCCTTGGGCCAGTGCATGACCATGCCGTTGCGCGTCCCGCCGAAGTGGCTGGCCACCTGCTTGGTCCACTGGAACGGCGCGTTGTTGGCCCAGGCCCAGCCGATCGCGAAGTGGGGGAAGGTGGTGGGGCCGCCCCAGTCGTCGATGTGGGGCAACATCTGGTCGGCCTTGCCGATGATGCCGTTGAGGGCCATCATCTCGTTGTACGCGCCCTCGGGCCCGCCCTCGGCGCTGGCGCCGTTGTCGCCGACGATGTAGTAGAAGAGCGTGTTGTCGAGTTCGCCGATGTCCTCTAACTGTTTGACGAGCCGGCCGACCTCGGCGTCGGTGTGCTCGGCGAAGCCCGCGAAGGCCTCCATCTGCCGCTCGAACAGCTTCCGCTGGTCAGAGGTCATGTCCGCCCATGCGGGGATCTCCTTCGGCCGCGGAGTCAGCTTCGTGTCCGGCGGGATCACGCCCAGTTTCTTCTGGCGCTCGAACGTCTCCTCGCGGAGCTTGTCCCAGCCGCCGGCGAACTCGCCCTTGTACTTGGCGATCCACTCCTTGGGCGCGTGGTGCGGGGCGTGGGTCGCGCCGGTGGCGAAGTACATGTAGAACGGCTTGCCGGGCGTCAGGGCCTGCTGGGCGCTCACCCAGTTGATCGCCTGGTTGGTCATGTCGACCGTGAAGTGGTAGTTCGGAGTCTGCGGCTGTTCGACGCGGGTGACGCCGTCGTAGATCGCCGGGGCCCACATGTTCGTCTCACCGCCGATGAACCCGTAAAACTTGTCGAACCCCGAGCCGGTCGGCCAGCGGTCCATCGGCCCGGAGACCGACACCTCCCACGGCGGCGTCTCGTGATACTTGCCAAACGCGCCGGTGCTGTACCCGTTCTGGCGCAGGATCTCGGCCAGCGGTGTGATGCTCCGGGGGCGGATGCCGGTGTTGCCCGGGAACGCCGTTGCCAGCTCCATGATCGCGCCGGCGTTGTTCGCGTGGTGGTTGTGGCCGGTCAGCAGCGCCGTGCGGGTCGGGCTGCAGAGCGCCGTGGTGTGAAAGCGGTTGTACTTCAAACCCCCGGCCGCCAGTTTCTCCAGGGTCGGCATTCGGATCGGCCCGCCGAACGCGCTGCTGCTGCCGAACCCGATGTCGTCGATCAGGACGATGACGACGTTGGGCGCGCCTTTCGGGGCCTTCACTTCGAACCTTGGCGGGGGTTTGGCGTCCCGCGCGTCGAGCGTCGTGACGGCCGGGTAACTGGGCTCGGCGATGGGGAGGGCCGTGCGGTCCAAGCCGTCACTGTCCACCGAGGTGGTAATTGCGCACCCGCCGGCGACGGCGGCGACGATCGACACGGCGACGAGCGCCCGGAGTGTGGTCATTCTCATACCGATTCCTTCTTCCTTCTCTAGCCGTGGATCGGGTGGGTTGCGGCGGCGGAACGGGTCCACCCGCCGCCCCCAGCGCCCCGCGAGCGCGTGCGAGGTCTCACGCCCGAACGCGGGCGCTTGGGGCGATTGTGCTTTGCCGGTGCTACTTCTTCCCCGCGCGGTTCGTCTCGATGGTCGGAGCCACGATGCAGGCCGTCCAGATCGTTCGTCGCATGCGTGCTCCTGAGCGTG
>DATHXE010000332.1:0-2483 GCA_035459845.1 Tepidisphaeraceae bacterium
CGCCCACCTGACCACCTTGTCCGACCTGGGCCAGGACCTGCTCGCCATCCCCGAGCCCGGCCGCCGCATGGACGCCCTGTGCAAGCTGATGGTCGGGTCGCTGTTCCAGGGCGCCTGGGCGGCGGTCGTGCGCCTGCCCGAGCCGGCGAGCGGCGACGACCACGAGGTCCTGTGCCGCTCCGTCTCCCCCGCGCGCGGGCCGGGCGCGGCCGAGCCGTACCTCTCGCGGTCGGTCCTCCGGGCCGTCCGCGACAAGCGCGAGCCCGTGCTGGCGGGGACGACCGGCATGCCCGCGGACGTGCAGATGAGCGTCGTCTCGTCCGCCATGCCGTCGACGACCATCGCCTGTCCGCTCACGCGCGAGTCGGATTACTTCGACCTGATCTACGTCTCGCTCCCGCCGCAGTTCGGAACGGGCGAGTGGCTGGCCCTGGCGTCGCTCGCGGCCAAGCTGTACCAGCAGGCCGAAAGCACGTGGACCGCCCGCAAGCGCGCCGAGGAGCACGCGGTGGTCGAGCGCGACCTGACCCGCGCCCGGCAGATCCAGATGCGCCTGGTCCCGAACGACCCGCGCATCCCCGGGCTCGACGTGGCGATCGGGTTCGTCCCGTGCCGGAGCGTCGGGGGCGATTACGTCGACGTCGTGCCGACGAGCGACGGGCGCGTGCTGCTGGTCGTCGCCGACGTCTGCGGCAAGGGGCTGGGCGCCGCGCTGGTCGCCCAGGGGCTGCACACGATGATGCACGCCAGCCTGCTCGCGCACCTGAGCCTCCGGCAGACGGTCACGAACCTGGACCGGTACCTCCGCCAGACGCTGCCGGTCGAATCGTTCGTGACGCTGATCGGCGTCGTCCTGGACCCCGCGACGGGCGAGCTCGAGTGCGTGAACGCGGGACACCCCAGGCCGGTCGTGCTCACGCCCGGGCTCTCGCACGATGGCGCTGATGGGGCACCGCCGGTGTCGGAATCGGCGGGGTCGACGATCATGCCGCCCGCGACCGCCACCGAGCTCCCGTGCGAGCCGGGCCTGCCGCTGGGAATCGAATACGAGGACGAGGTCGCGATCTCCCACTCGACGCACCGCCTCGAGCCCGGCCAACTGCTGGCGCTCTATACGGACGGCCTGAGCGAACTGACCCTGGCCGCCGGCGACCTGCTCGGCACCGCCGGGCTGCGCGGCGTGCTGTCGGCGTGCTTCCCGACCACGCAGACCCCCGCCCGCGATTCCGCCGCCGCCCTGACGCACAAGCTCGACGAGCTCCAATCCGGCCACGCCGCGACGGACGACCGGACATTTTTGCTGGCGCGGCGGGTGTGAGCGGGGCGGTCAAATGCCGAAGGACGAAGTTCGAAGCTCGAATCAATGACGAATGACAAAAGGGCGAATGACGAAGCCGTCAGTCGCCATCTGGCGCCGTTTCGGACTTCGTCATTCGCCCTTCGGAATCAATTCGTTCTTCGGACTCCGACCTTCGTCATTTCGCGGCGAGCTTCCCCGCGATCCGCGCTACGTGCGCGCCTTGGAACTTCGCGAGCTCCAACTCGTTGGCCGTGGGCTGGCGGTCGCCCTTGGGGCCGGCCAGGGTCGTTGCGCCGTAGGGGGTGCCGCCGGTCACCTCGTCCATCTTCGACAGGCCCGGGGCGGCGTACGGCACGCCGACCACGACCATGCCCTGGTGGAAGAAGAACGTGTGCGACGCCACCAGAGTCGTCTCCTGCCCGCCGTGCTGCGTGGCCGTCGACGCGAACGAGCTGCCGACCTTCCCGACCAGCGCGCCCTTGGCCCAGAGTTGGCCGGTCTGGTCCAGGAACGTCTGCATCTGCGTGACCACCAGCCCGAACCGCGTCGGGATGCCGAGGATGACCGCGTCCGCCTCCGCGAGCTTGGCGGCGTCGGCGAACGGCACGTGCGCCCAGCTCTTCTTGGCGCCCGCCGCTCCCATCTTCGTCAGCACTTCGTCCGGCAGCGTTTCCTTCACCTGGTAAAGCTCGACCTCGGTGCCGGCGACGGACCGCGCGCCGTCGGCGACGGCCTCGGCCATGCGGTAGATGTGGCCGTACATGCTGTAGAAAATGATCTGGACTTTGGCGGGCATATTGATTCTCCGTGATTCGCGCGCGGTCGGGCGGCCCCTACTGTCTACCGGATTCTGGCTACTGACTACTGGCTACTTCCTTTACTTCATCGCCACCGCGACCAGCTTCGCGTCCTTGATCCAGACCTTGCCCTTCTCCTGCCCGACCTGGATCGTGATCCGGTTCTTGCCCTTGACGACGTTCTCGGCCTTGAACGTGAACGTGTACGGCTTGAACTCCTTGGTGATGTCGACCTGCTCGGCCAGGCCGATCGCGTGCCAGTCGTCCTGGTCGATCATCGCCTGGATCATGATCGGGCGCTCCTTGTCCGCCTTGGCCTGGAAGCTGAGCGTGTACTCCTTGCCCTCGGCCAGGTCGATGCCGGTCTGGTTCGCCTGGACGTGCCA
>DATHXE010000333.1:0-2102 GCA_035459845.1 Tepidisphaeraceae bacterium
CCCAACTGCCATCCCTGTTCGCCGCCGTCCTCGCATGGACGGCCCTCGCCACGCCGGCGGTCGCGCAGTCCTCCCTCTCGCTGGACCTCCCGCTCGGCCCGTGCTACAAGCCCGGCAAATACGTCCCGGTGCACGTGCGCGCGACCATCACCGAGCCGGGCGAGAAGTGGGTCGTCGTGGCGGCCCAGAACGTGACCGACCGCACGGCCATCGGCCTGGGCGCGATCCGCACCGGCGTGAGCGTGACCACCGGCCGGCTCGACGCGGTCGTCCCGTGGATGGTCGTCGACTCGCGCGCCGGGCGCCCGCGCTTGTTCGTCGAGGGCCGGCCCGAATCGTTCCTGGGCCCCCAACTCCGCGCCCTCGAGGCCGGCGAACGCCTGGTCGCGTGGACGTCGCCCGACGAAGTCGTCGCGCGGCAACTTCTGTCGACGCCCGACGAGCCGATGCCGGTGATCGTCCCGATCCAACTCGACCCCGCGCGCCCGCTCCCCGGGCACGCGGCCGCGTGGGAGGCGCTGGACCTGCTCGTCCTCGACGCGACCTCGGCCGCGCGCACCGACCCGTCGCAGGTCGCCGCCCTCGTCGCCGGCGGCGTGACCGTCGCCGTGCGCGGCGGGCCCGCCCCCGCCATGTCCGCGTGGCCGTGGGCGAAGGTCGGCGACTACTCCGTCCTGCGCCACACCGCCGTCGGGCCGGTCGGTGGGGGGCCCGCGGGCGCGCTCGGGGCCGACGGCTATCCCGCCGCGTTCCGTCCCGTCCTGTCGTGGGAGCCGGGCTGGCCGTGGGCGTTCCGCCGGCGCCTCCTCCTGATCGCGGCGGCGGCGTGCGTCCCGCTGCTCGGGCTCGCCCTCTGGCGCCCGCCCCTCGCCTGGCTCTGGTCGGCCGGGTACCTCGCCGCCGTCGTCACGTTCATGTCCTACTGGTGGGAGGCCCAGCTCCTGATCCAGCAGGCCGGCGGCGAAGTCGTCGTCCGCACCGACGCCCTGACCCAGACCGACGGCTGGACCTACCAGACCACCACCGAAGCACGCCACGCCACGCTCCGGTGGGTCGACGTGACGCACCCCGTCTTCGCCAGCCGCCGCGGGATGGACTCGACCTGGCTAAACCTGACGTGCGACACCGCCGGCCGGCCGACGCACTTCCACGCCCGCATCCCCCCGCGCGCCACACTCGCGTACCTCTCGCGGGCCGTCGGCCCCCGCGCCCCGCAGACGATGCCGCAGACGCCCGTCACGTCTCCGTTGGCCGCCCTCGCCCCCGACCTCTACGGCGCCGCCCCTGTTGGCGAACTCCCCGGCTCGGTCACCCCGTCCCCCGCCTACGGCTACCTCGAGGCCCGCCAGTGGAACGCCGTCGTCATCGACCGGCGCGGTAAGAATTAGCCCCTCGCGCGCAGTTCACATCCAACAACATGGACGTACTTAGCGGTCGCACCGAAGGTGCACGTGAGCGCAGCCGCGCACGGGTCGTCATTGATTCGGAGGTCGAACTTCGTCCTTCGTCATTCCTTCCCACGCCACCCTGAGCACCCGCACGCTCCCCGGCTTCAAGTTGCACATCACCGCCCACACCAAATCCCGCCCCGCGTCGTACTGCAACCCCAGGTCCACGGAAACGCCGTCCTTCGCGTGCGCGAAGAATTCGGACCCCTCCACCGCCGCCGCGAGCCAGCGGTTCTTCGCCACGTCGTAGAACGGCACCCGCTTGCCCAGCGCATAACCGAACATCACCATCTCGGATTTCGGCAGGTACACCGACTCCCGCGCGAACCGCTCCACCGCGATCCCCTCGCGCCCCGCCGGGTCGCGCTTGGTCACCGCGCCCGATTTCAAATCCACCGCCCACACCTGCCCCGAGTGCGCCACGCCCTTCTCCCCCTTCGTCGTCGTCAGCAGCAACCGCATGCCTACCACCGTAATCGTCGACCCGTCCGTCACCGGCTTGGGCAGCGCCTCACCCGTCGTCTTCAGCTCCGACCACCCGTCTTTCCCGAGCCGCCACACGCCCGCCGGCCCGTTCGAATCGCCCCGATACGCCCAGCACACCACCCCCTCCGGCGTCGCCGCGAGGTAACTCGTGTATTTACTCCCGTTGAA
>DATHXE010000334.1:0-2967 GCA_035459845.1 Tepidisphaeraceae bacterium
ACGCGCCCCGCAAGCGGGGCGGCTACCAGGGGGGTACCGCGCAACCGATCTATTGACGTTATAATCCCCGCGCGATGTCCGCGCCCCCGTCGTTCTCGCATTACCCCTCGCACCCGCCGCCCGTGCGGGTGTCGCTGCACGTTTCGGCCCCGCACGCCTGCGCGTACTTTGCCGACCGCAAGTGCACCACCCGCGCGCTGTGGACGGACCGGGCGGACGCCGAGGTCTACCACCGGTTCATGGACGCCGGGTTTCGGCGGTCGGGGCGGATCCTGTATCAACCAGTCTGCGCGGGTTGTCGCCTTTGTCAGCCCCTGCGCGTGCCGGTCGCCGAGTTCGCCGCGTCCAAGTCGCAGCGCCGGGCCTGGCGTCGGAACCAGGACCTGCTCGTCTCGGTCGCCGCGCCCGAGCCCACGCCCGAGAAACTCGCGCTGTACAACAAGTACCGCCGGCTCTGGCACGACTCGACGGACGAGCAGACGTGGGAGGATTTCACGTCGTTCCTTTACGACTCGCCCGTCGACACGATCGAGGTCTGTTACCGCGACCCGACCAGCGACCGAATCCTCGGCGTGGGCATCTGTGACGTGGCCCCCGAATCGCTGAGCGCCGTCTACTTTTACTTCGATCCAGATCACGCAGCCCGCAGGCTCGGTACATTTTCCGCGTTGTGGGAAATAGAAACCGCGCGACGATTGGCAGTCCCGTGGTACTATCTCGGCTTCTGGGTGCCCGGGTGCCGGGCCATGGAGTACAAGGCCGACTTCCGCCCGTGCGAGGTGTTGGGCACGGACGGGACCTGGCGCCGACTGGAAGTGCCGTCGGCGAACGAGGAAGGTCAGTCGCACACGTCCGCTGGGTGATCCGAATTTGAACGCGCGTCCGCGCACGCCACGTCGGACGCATTGAGCGCCCTCTCGGCGCGTTTTGGGATGAACGTCGAGCGCCCCAAGCTGTCCCCCCCACGCGTGAGCGTGTCCGTCGCGGACTCCCCGCGGCTGGCGAAGGTTCCGCTGCGCATCCTCTCCCAGCACGAGTGTCCGTTCTTCCCCGACCGCCAGGCGACGATGCGCGGCGTGTACGCGCTCAAGAAGTACGCCCGCCACTACGCCGACCTCCTCGAACAAGGTTACTGGCGGCGGACGGACCTGATCGAGAAGCCGGTCTGCCGCGACTGCAAGGCGTGCCGGTCGGTGCGCGTCCCCGTTGACTCGTTCAAGCGCGACCGCGCCCACGCCCGCTGCTGGCGGCTCAACCGCGACATCGCCGTCGAGACCGCCGACTACACGTCCGACGCCGAGTCGATTGCGCTCTTCCGCGACTACCTGATCAACCGCCACGGGTGGGATCAGAAGGCCGACGAGGGCGAGCCCCTCGACGACCTCATCGACTGGTACGCCAAGCGGCTGGGTCGATCGCCGGTGAAGTGTCGGGCGTTTAAGTACCGGCTCGATGGCAAGCTGATCGGGCTGTCTGTGTGCGACGAACTCAAGGGCGCCCTGTACAGCGCGTTCTTTGCCTGGGATGTCGGCCACGCCCGGCGGGGGTTGGGGAATTTCAGTGTTCTGTACGAACTCGAGTGGTGCCGCGCCAACGGTAAGGACCACTACTATCTCGCCAACCTGATCGAGGGGTTCACGCCCGCCGACTACAAGCTGTCGTTTCGCCCGCATGAGGTGAGGGGCGAGGACGGACGTTGGCATCGCAACGCCTGAGTGCCCTCCGAATGGCCCGCCACAATCGTTCGCGTCGCCGCGATTCATTCGGCATCTCGGCACGCCGATCCCTCATCCTCGCGTCAAAAACCTCCGCCAACCAACGCCCGCCGGCGCTGTACAATGAGGTAATGGCACCGCGAACGCTCACGCTCGCCTGGCTCCTCTCCGTCTGCGCCGGCGTAGTCCAAGCCGCCCCGCCTAAGGCCGATCCGAAGGGATTCGAGTTTTTCGAAAACAGGATCCGACCTGTTCTGGTCGCCAAGTGCTATTCCTGCCACAGCGCGCAAAGTGAGAAGCTCAAAGGGGATCTGCTCGTCGACTCCCGCGCCGGTTTGCTCAAGGGCGGGGCGTCGAAGAAGCCGACGATCCACCCCGGCGAGCCGGAGAAGAGTCCGCTGATCAAGGCGGTTCGCGGCGACGACCCGGACGAACTCATGCCGCCCAAAGGGGATGCGCTCACGCCATCGGAAATCGCCGACTTTGTCGTCTGGGTGAAAATGGGTGCGCCCGACCCGCGGACGACGGAGACGAAGTCGCCTTATTCGCAGCCGGCCGCGGACTCGGTTGAGGCCAAGGCGTTCTGGTCGTTCAAGCCCGTTGCCGATGTTGCGATTCCGAGTTCGGGCTCGGCGGCCAAGTTCTCCCATCCGATCGATAAGTTCCTCGCTGCGAAGCACGACGAGAAGGGTATCGCGCCGCTCGGCGCGGCCGACAAGCGCGTGTTGATCCGCCGGGCGACGTTTGATCTGACCGGCCTCCCGCCTACGCCCGAGGAAGTCGAGGCATTCGTCGCGGATGCGTCGCCGAACGCGTTCGAGAAGCTGGTCGACCGGCTCCTCGCCACAACCGCGTACGGCGAGCGCTGGGGCCGGCACTGGCTGGACATCGTCCGCTACGCCGACACCGCCGGCGAGTCGGCCGACTATCCGGTCCCGCAGGCGTACCTGTATCGCAACTACGTCATCGACTCGTTCAACCGCGACAAGCCGTACGACCGTTTCCTGACCGAGCAGATCGCCGGCGATTTGCTGCCGCACGCCGATTCTGAAGACAAGGAAGACCACCTCGTCGCCACGGGCTTCCTGGCGATCTCCCGGCGGTTCAGCGTCGCGCCCGAGAACGTCATGCACCTGACGTACGAGGACGCGCTCGACACGGTCGGCAAGGGCGTGCTCGGGCTGAGTTTGTCGTGCGCCCGTTGCCACGATCACAAGTTCGACCCGATCCCGACGAGTGATTACTACGCGCT
>DATHXE010000335.1:0-3934 GCA_035459845.1 Tepidisphaeraceae bacterium
CCCTCGATCAGCGAGTCGTCCCAGTCCGGATTGAGGTGCGGAAACTCGTGCGGCTGCAACCCCACCCCGTGCCCCAGGTGATGGCCCATCGGGTGCCCGCGCGCCGTCTGCAGGTACTCGTTTACCGCGTCGAAGATCGCCCGGCACCGCACGCCCGGCCGCGCCATCTCCTCGACGATCTTCAGACACCTCGTCACGCGCTCCCACGCCCGATGCTGCGCGTCAGTCGGTTTCCGATCGACGGACAACGTCCGCGCGTTATCCGAAAAGTACCCGCGATACGCCGGCCCCAGATCCAGGATGTACAGCTCGCCCGCCCGCGCAACCCGCCCCCCGCGTGCCGGCCCACCCGGCACCCCGCACGCATAATCGTTCCCCAAATACGCCGGCCGCAGCGGCTCGCCCGCCTCCCGCACCGCCGCCGCGTGAAGCTGCGCGTACATCTCGACCTCCGGCAACTCCGGCTCGACGATCTCCCGCGCCCGTGCGTACATCGCCTCACAACACGCGATCGCCTTGCGCATCAGCGCCAGCTCGTCCGCGTCCTTCGCCCGGCGGAGTTGCCAGAGCTCCGCGTCGATCGAAGCGCATTGCCCGTCGAACGCAAGCCCCACCTGCGCCGACACCGCCCACGAATCCACCAGCACCGACCTCGCCCCGCGCTCCGCCAGCACGCGCACGACCTGACCCGCCACGACCATCTCCTGGTCCTGGCGAAGGGTGCTGAGCAGGTTCGCCGAGAACCCGCGCACGTCGTCCGCCGCCGCCTCGGTGTTCGGCTCGTTCGCCGTCCATAACACCGACCGCCCGTCGGCGAACACGACCACGCCCGATTGCTGCAGCGGGTGCGTCAGGTGGGCCGTCAGGTAGTAGACGTGGTGCGGCGCGCCGATCACGACCGCGTCGGCCCCCCGATCGGTCAGAACACGGAGCAAGCGCTGCTGGCGGACGCGCGACAGTTCGGGCGAGAGCATGGCCGCACTCTCCGACCGCCCGCGCGCCATGTCAACCGCGGCCCGGGGTTTGCCTGTAAAACGCAGGAGGTCGGTTATGGCCAAGCCGCCATCGAAGCGGATCCTCGTGGTCGGGCATTGTGGCATCGACGGCCCACGCCTCGTGCGCGTCCTGTCGGAGCAGTTCCGCGGGTCGAGCGTCGAGCGGATCAACTCGTCGGAAGACCTCGACGCCGCCCTGGCGAGCAGAGCCGACCTCCTCCTGGTCAACCGCGAGCCCGTCGGCTTCGAGTCGACCGGCCTGCAGATCGTTCGCGATGTGTGCGCTGCACACCCCGGCGCCACCGTAATGCTGATCAGCGATTACCCCGATGCACAGGAAGAGGCGCAACGGGTCGGCGCCGTCCCCGGCATCGGAAAGAGCAAGATCGACAGCCCCGAGTTCGGCCGCGTGGTCGGCGCCGCGCTCGGCGCCGATGCGTAACAAGCGATCGATCGCCCCCACGGTAATCGAAGTCCCACTCGCGACTCGCAACCCCCCGCTCGCAACTCCCTTTCGCATTGCCTCTTTGCCCCCTTTGGGATAGGACAACGTGGGCCCAACGAAAGGACCCATGCTGCCCCCGCCCAACCCCGGATTGGCCCGGGACTACGAGAACGCGATGACCGTCGCCCGCCGGGCGAAGAACTGGCTGTTCCTTCTGCTCCTGTTGATGCTCCTGGGCCAGATCGGGATCTTCTTTTTCGCCCGGAACACGGCCCACGTGGTCCCCGACGCTCTGGCGAGCGAACCTGCCGTCCGCCCGACCGCCGCCGCGACGCCCGCCGTCACGACCCAGCCCGCCGCCACCGCTTCCCAAGCGCCCGAGCCCTCCAAACTGGCGCGCGACGTCCTCTGGTACCTCACGGCCGGCATCAACTTCCTGGGCATCGTCCTCGGGCTCGTCCTGCTCGTCTGCCTGCTGCTCATCGTCAACATTATGCTCGTCCGCAGGCACATCGGCCTGACGCAGGTGACCAGTGCGTGGGTCTGGTGCCTGCTGCTCGTGCTCCTGCTCTTCCCGTGGCAATCGTTCATGGCCGGCACCTTTACCGCCGATTTCAAGATCCCCGGCGTGCTCTATTCCTGGTCGGAGCTCGAACACCCCACGCTCGGCGCGAAGTTCGGAAAGACGTCCCCCCTGCCCCTCGATCAGACCATCTTAAGATGGGCGCGGTTTGTCGTCTGGCCCGCGGTAGCAGTCATCCTGCTCCTGATGGTGCAGGCTAAGAGTAGCCGGGGCGTTCGCGCCGCGCTGGGCGAGACGGAATACGAGCCCTCGGGCGAGGTCGTGTCGTAAGGAGTCCGAACAAGCCGGGGCAGAGCGTACGGGCTTCGCCCGAAGCGCCACCCCGGATCGCCGACCCGGGCAGGCACGAGTAGCGAAAGGTCGAGTCGCATGCCGTTAGACGATCGCGACGACCCCGCCGACCAACCCGCGACGCGGGGTCGGCGCAAGCGCGTGATCGCCCGCGAGGTCGAGGCCGAGAACACCCACGCCGCCCACCTCACCCCAGACGCCCTGGGCGACACCGTCGAGGCGACCGTCCTCCGCGGCGACGAACTCGTCTGGCCCGGCCACGGGTTGGACCGCGACGCGCCCGTCGTGGTCGTCGAGGACGCGCTCGCCGACGACCTGCGGACAGTCCCGCCGGGCGGCGATCCCCACGCGATCGAGCCCGACCCGCTCCCCGTGGTCGACCCCACCTTCCTCGGATCGCGCCGCCGCCGATCGTCGCACCAACGGCTGTACCGGTGGACGCAACTGCTCACGCTCGCGTGCGCGGCTATCACCGGCGCGGCCCTGATCTGCACGATGCTGGATGAGCCGCTGGTCGGCCGCTGGCTCGCGGGCGGCGCCGCGATTCCGGGCCTGATCGCCTGGCGCATCTCCGGACAATCCGACCTCTCCCGCCGCTGGCGCGGGTGGGCCGTGGCTGCGGTCGTCTTCGCCGTCGTCGCCGTCGGCATCACCTTCCTGCACGAGCACATGGTCGAACACGAAGCGCCCGTAACCCAGGACCCGGGACCCTCAGTACGCAAGAAGTAACGCGCGCCGTGACCGACGCGCCCCGAAGCGGCTTGGTCACCTTTGGTGACCATGTCTTCCGCGAAAGACCACACGCGCCCCTCGACCACCCCGCGCCTTGGACGTGCGCCGGCGCGCGGGTACAACTCCCGTCATGCGAGAAGAACGGGGCCGGTTCGCGGGTGATTTGGTCGTGAACGAGCCCATGGAGCTGTGGGGTTCGGTCGCCGGGACCGTGCGCGTCATCGAGGGCGGAAAGTTCTACATGCGGGGCGCGGTGTACGGCGACCTGATCGTCGAGAGCGGCGGCCGCTGCCACAACTTCGGCAACATCTCCGGCAACCTCATCGTCCACGAGAACACGAAGGTCATCCACAGCGGCGTCGTCGGTAAGGACGTCGTCAACGAGGGCGGCCGCCTCGTCGTCGACGCGACCGCCAAAGTCATGGGCAAGATCCGCAAGAAGAGTGGGGAAACCAAGCTTGAAGGCCCGCACCGCGAAGTCTGACATCTGATACAAAACCGGGGCGCGGGGTGCTCACTTCAGTGAGCATGCCGGCCACCAATCATTTCCCGTCCGAATCTCGCAACGCGCCTTCTGCGGTCCGGTATGATCTACCGACCGGGCCACCGTGCCCGGACCACGTCTAGACCGGTTCGCATTCAACCCGACGCACACTCATGATGTTTCGGCGCGCCGCATTCCTTGCCCTGGTCCTGATCTTTGGAAGTTCTGCGCTTCCCTCCGTGGCCGACAAGCCCGTCAGCTTCGAGAAGGACGTGCTCCCAATTCTCAACGCCAGTTGCGCCGGCTGCCACCAGCCCGGCAAACTCAAGGGCGGCCTCGACGTCACCACCCACAAAGCCGTCATGGCCGGCGGAAAAAACGGTATCGCCGTCAAACCCGGCGAG
>DATHXE010000336.1:0-3544 GCA_035459845.1 Tepidisphaeraceae bacterium
ACCGCGAAGTCCGCCGCCATTCCCGGCGCGATTTGGCCGGCGACGCCTTCGAGCCCAAGCGCCCGCGCCGCCCGCAAAGTCGCCAGTTCGAAAATGGCAGACGGCGGCAGGTCCGCATGCTTGCCGTAGATCACGCGCAGCTCGTCCAGCAGGTTGAGGTCCGGCGACGACGCCGCACTGTCTGTCCCCACCGCCACGTTGATGCCGGCCGAGAGCATGTCGCGGAGGCGGTGCTCCGGGTGGCCGAAGTACGCGTGCGTCCGCGGGCAGTAGATCACCGACGCCCGCCCGCCCGCCAGCAGTTCGAGTTCCTCATCGTCCACGTAGTTCGCGTGCGCCAGCGACGCGCCCGGCACGTCCAGCAGGCCGACTTCCTTCATCGCCCGCACCGGCCCGCCGGCGAATCTCGTCACCGAATCGTCCCACGCCTCCAGCCGGTCCCACAGGCGCTTGAACTGCCCCGCGTGGGCCGCCAGGAACTCGGCCTCGTCCGGCGTCTCCGCCAAATGTGTGCAGATCGCCAGCCCCTGCTTCCGCGCCGCCTCCACGCATTTGCGGTACAGCTCCAGGTCGATCGAGTACGGCGCGTGCGGTTCGATCCCCGCGACCAGGCCCGGCCGCTCGAACGACCGGTCCAGCGCCGCCGACAGCCGGTGCGCGAACTGCCCGGTCCGACGGGCCATGCCGAGCACCTCGCCGAACGACACGCCCCGGATCGGCGACGTCGCCAGCGCCGCCCGGGTCGTGTGGATGTTGTTCGCGATATCCCCGACGCACGTCACCCCACACGCCAGGCACTGCCGAACGCCTTCGCCCACCGCCTCGCGCGTCAGACGCTCCCAGTCCGTCACCGCCGACGCCCGCGCCCGGATCGTCAACACCCAGTCGACGAACGTCTCCGCATGCCCCGGCGGCGGCCCCAGCAGCGTCATCTCCAACTGCGTGTGCGCATTCACGAGCCCCGGCAACAGCGCCGCCTCCCCCAACGCGTGCACCCGCGCCCCGCCGAACTCGCGCATCAAATCCCGCCGCGCCCCCACCGCCCGGACTATCCCGCCCTCGACCAGCACCGCCCCATCGTCAATGGCCGGCGCCCCCATCGGGATCACCTGCGCCGCCGTGATCAGCACCTGTTCCACCACGCCCGCATTGTAGCCCCGCCCCCACCCCCCATCTCCTCACCCCCTCATCCCTCATCCCTCATCCTTCATCCTTCAAATCGCCCGATCCTCCTTCAACTCCCCCACCAACATCCCCGCCACTTTCCTCGCCGACTCCAGGCGCTTGCGCGCGATCTGCCGCGAGACTTCGAAGTGGAACCCGTCCTTCAGCCGCGCGTCCCAGTACCCGTACTGCTCGCGCTTCTCCAGCCCGTCGGCGACCGCCAGCACGCCCTGCCCCTGCCGGGCGAGCGTCATCGCCTGCACGATCAGGCCGGACACGCCGAAGTCCTCCAAATTCAGCGCGTCCGCGAGCACGCGGGCCTGCTCGCTCGCCGGCCGCTTGTGGTGGACGTCCGCCAGCAGTTGCGTGGTCTCGTCTAAGAGGCCGTCGACGCCGCCCAGGTCTCCCGCGACCATCACGAGCATCTCGGCCGCCTGCTCGGTGCGCTCCTTGAGCGTCGCGCGCCCGGGCTTGCCCGATGCCGCCCGACTCGGCTTGAGCGGGAGTTGCAGCGCGAAGCAGCAGACCTCCATCGGTGCCGCGTCCACGTCGGCCGGAATCAGCCCCGCCGAAACGAGGTGCCGCACTCGCCCGCACAGGCGGCGCGCGTCTTCGAGCAGGCGCGACACGCGCGCGGCGGCGTCGTCCGCGCCCGACAGCGCGCGCTCGAGACGGGTTGTAAGTTCGGCCGGAACCGGCATGACGGCGCCTCGGCCCGGGACGGCGGGTGCGCGCCGCGTCCGGACCCCGAGTGATCCACCGATCCGTTCGGGGCGCGCCCCACTGGCAGCGCGTGCGCGGACGCCGCGACCGCCTGCGTCGCGCGCGAACGAATGAACGCGCGACACGGGCGATCACGGGCCCGACGCGCGCGCAAGTAAAGAATCGGCGCGCCGTCCCGGAAGACGGTCGGTTATGATGTCAGCGGTGGATCGATACCAAACGACACCCACGCGGCTCGCCGGGTCCGCCGCCCAACCCCCGAGTGGCCCAAGGATTGGCGCCACCGGGAAGCGGTCACGGACCCGCACCCAACTGTCAGAAAGCGAGCGGTGTTAGTATCATCACCCAAGACGTTTTGGGAAGTGAAAAATCCGCGTAAATGGCATCGCCTAACATGCGCAACTTGACCAACTTGCCGAATCTCCTCCTGATCCTTGCGACCGTCTCCGGTTGCAGTCACCCCGAATTAAACCCCAAACCCCCGACGAGCGAATCGGAGATCCTCTCCGATGCCGTCGAGCTGACCCACGGCTTCCTCAAGGCCGGCGAGGCCTACTTCTCGCCCGACATGAAATGGATCGTCTTCCAGGCGATCGTCAAGCCGGACGAGGACTTCCAGATGTACGTCGCCCAGCTGAAGTGGGCCGACGGCGCCATCACCGGCACCCACCCACCGGTCCGCATCTCGCCGCAGCCCTCGTGGAATAGCTGCGGCCACTTCTCGCCGGACGGCGAGTCGCTGATCTTCTCATCGACCGCGCTCAAGCCGAAGATGGTCGACGCCAAGGGCGGGTTCCAGCGCGAGAAGGGGAGCTACCGGTGGGCGACGCCGCCGGGCGCGGAGATCTTTAGGGCGGATGGGTGGCGGGGCGCCGTCACCGCGGCGCCGGCGGGTGGCAGCGTGGACCTGGCCAAGCACCCGCTGACCGACAACGCCGCGTACGACGCCGAGTGCTCGTACTCGCCGGACGGGAAGTGGATCGTGTACGCGTCGAAGCTCGAAGAGCCCGCCGCACCTCCGGCCGCCGCGCCCGGGCAGGAGCCGACCGGCGGGTCGCTGCTGCGCGACGCCCAAGCGCGCCCGGCGACGACGCAGGCGACCCAGTCTCCAAACCTTGAGTTGTTCGCGATGCGCGCCGACGGTTCTAAGCGCGTCCGCCTGACCTTCGCGGCCGGGTACGATGGCGGGCCGTTCTTCTCGCCCGACGGCAAGCGCGTCTGCTACCGCTCGGACCGCAAGGGCAACAACCTCCTGCAGGTCTACGTCGCCGACCTCGTGTTCGACGCCGCCGGCGACATCGTCGGGCTGCGCAACGAGAAGCAGCTCACCACCGAGACCAGCCCGCCGGGCGACCCCGCCAAGGACGCCAAGCCCCAGCCGGCGATCAACTGGACGCCCTACTGGCACCCCGACGGCCGGCACCTCGTCTGGGCGAGCTCGGCCCAGGGCCACTCGAACTACGAGGTCTACCTGATGCGCGATGACGGCTCGCGCAAGACCCGCGTCACGTTCACGCCGGGCTTCGATGGCCTCCCCGTCTTCTCCCCCGACGGCAAGTGGCTCATGTGGACCAGTGGCCGTGGCCCGGAGAAGACGAGCCAGATCTGGGTCGCGCGGTTCCGCATGCCCGAGGGCAGTTGAGCCGTGCCCGGTACG